>NZ_BAAJYS010000977.1:0-502 GCF_057543315.1 Acidovorax sp. KPB24-07 | reverse complement strand
CCGCCGCGCCGATGGCCACGGCCAGGCCCAGCCACACGGTGGTGGCGAAGTAGCCGGGCAGCACGGTGGCGGCCATTTCGCGCAGGATGGCCCCGGCCTCGGCGCCACCGGCGCTGCCCGGCAGCCACGAAGCGAGCACGGCCAGCACCGGCAAGGTCAGCGCAGTGGCGAGCAGCAGCAGGGGAATGGATCGCAGGGCAGAAAGAAGGCGTGGCAAGGGCGGGCCCTGAAGGGAAGGGTCGGAAGAATCGGACGGGGCATTCCGGTCGAAGATGGCTTCGGTCGAGCGCTGAAGGGCACGCCGGCAGGGCCGTCTGGATGCAAATGCGAATTCTACGCATTGGCGCCTTCTAGAATCGCGGCCATGTTCCTTGAAGTCTCCCAACTGGAAGTGCGCTACGCCGGCCGCGCGCAAGCCGCCGTGCGCGGCGTCACCCTGGGCCTCGCAGCGGGCGAGATCGGCGTGCTCATCGGCCCCTCCGGCTGCGGCAAGACCACGCTG
>NZ_BAAJYS010000976.1:0-510 GCF_057543315.1 Acidovorax sp. KPB24-07 | reverse complement strand
CGGTCGAGGCCGCCCTGCAGCGCGCCAAGCTGCCGCGCGAGGCCCTGTCGGTGCTGGTGGTGGATGCGGAGGGCCGGCAGGCGCCCCGGCTCGCCTACCGCGCGCAGGTGCCGGTCAATCCCGCCTCGGTCATGAAGCTGGTCACCACCTATGCCGCGCTGGACCAGCTGGGGCCGGCCTTCACCTGGGACACGCCGGTGTACCTGGACGCCGCCCGCGGTCGGGCAGCCTGCAGGGCAACGTGTACATCAAGGGGCAGGGCGACCCCAAGCTCGTGGTGGAGCGCCTGTGGCTGCTGATGCGGCGCCTGCAGGCGCAGGGCATCCAGGTGATCGTCGGCGACATCGTGCTGGACCGCAGCGCCTTCGACGTGCCCGACCACGATGCCGCGCGCTTCGACGGTGAGCCCCTGCGCCCCTACAACGCCGCGCCGGACGCGCTGCTGGTCAACTACAAGTCGATCGCCATGACCTTCGTGCCCGATGGCCCGGCCGGGCTGGCGCGCGTGCA
>NZ_BAAJYS010000975.1:0-513 GCF_057543315.1 Acidovorax sp. KPB24-07 | reverse complement strand
ACAGGCCCGGCAGGCCCGCACGCGCCAGCTGCAGCGCGTCGCCGATGCCCGTGCGAACTTCCGCGCAGGGGCCGCCCTGGGCCCGCCACTCGTCGCAGGTGTTGGCCAGGGCGATCAGGTGGCCGGCGAGATTGCCGCTGTCCACCGACGACACGTAGGGCGGATCGAGCGCGCGCAGGTCCGCCGTGCCATACCAGTTGAAGAAGTGGCCCCGAAAGCGCTGCAGCTGCTGCAGCGTGGTGAACGTCGCCTCCAGGCGCGCTACCGTCTCCAGCGTGCCGGCCCAGCCGAAATCGCGCGCCGCGGCCGTCGCCAGCAGGTACAGGCCGATGTTGGTCGGCGAGGTGCGGCGCGCCACCACGGGCCGGGGCGTTTCCTGGAAATTGTCGGGCGGCAGCATGTGGTCCGCCGGCGTCACGAAGGTCTCGAAGTAGCGCCAGGTGCGCCGCGCGATCCGGCGCAGCGCCAGGGCCTGCGCGGGCTGCAGATCGAGCAGGGGCGCCGTGCCTGGCG
>NZ_BAAJYS010000974.1:0-517 GCF_057543315.1 Acidovorax sp. KPB24-07 | reverse complement strand
CCGCCAGCCGGCGTGCAGGTGCCAGACGCCCCACGCCAGCGGATTCGCGGCCCTGCGCCGGGGCCCGGGCGGCCGGGCGTGCACGTTTTTCGAGAGATTCCATAACCGCAAATGCTAGCGGCCGCCCGCGCAAGGCATCGGCCGAACAGCGCGGCTTTCCCCCGTTGCCAGGGGCTTGGGGCTTCTTCACCCGGGGTTTCCCGCACGCGCCGGCCCCGCTGCTGCGGTGCTCGCCTACGCGGCGTTCGAGCGGCGTTGCGACAAAATCCGCGCATGTCCCGCCCCGCCGCCCCCCTGCCCCAAACGCCGCCCCTGGCGCGCCAACTTCCACCCACCTCCGCGACGACAGGGCAGCTTCCGGCCGGCGACCCGCCCGACCACTCCGACATCTCCGCCTCCAACCCCGCATCCGCACCCACCGCCGCGCCCGAGCCCGGCGACGATGTGCCGCCCGAACCCCTGGCCGCCGGGGCCTCGGAGGGATCGGCCAACCCACCCGCCTCCACGGCCCCTTCCG
>NZ_BAAJYS010000973.1:0-522 GCF_057543315.1 Acidovorax sp. KPB24-07 | reverse complement strand
CGCGCCACGGCACGCCGCGCCACCCGGGCGACCTGGCGCAGCACGCCTGCCTCACGCTCTCCAGCGATGCCTCGCAAACGCGCGGCTGGGCCTTTCGCATGCCCGCGGCCGAGGGCGGCGGCACCGAGGTCGTGCACTTCAAACCCGGCGGTCCGCTGGACTGCTCGGACGGGCAGGTGCTGCACGACTGGTGCCTGGGCGGCTGGGGCATCGCCTGGCGCAGCACCTGGGAGGTCGAGGCCGAGATCGCCGCGGGCCGCCTGGCCGCGGTGCTGGAAGACTTCGCCGCGCCGCCCAACGGCATCTACGTGGTCTTTCCCCAGCGCAAGCACATGCCGCTGCGCGTGCGGCTGTGGATCGACTACCTCAAGCACCATTACGGCCAGCCCGAGTTCTGGCGCCGCACGGCGGGCCCTGCCGCCGCCCCATCCACCCAAGAAGGAGCCTTGCCATGACCCACCATTCCCCACCGAGGCGGCGCGGCGCGGCGGCGCGCGCCGCGGGCATGGCCTGGCCGGGACG
>NZ_BAAJYS010000972.1:0-522 GCF_057543315.1 Acidovorax sp. KPB24-07 | reverse complement strand
GGCCTATCCGCAGATCGTGCCGCGCCTGGCGTTCTACGGCCTGGATGCCGCGGCCGTGCTGGGCGCCTTCGACACCCGGGTGCGCGTGGTGCCCGAGGCGGCGCGCGTGCCCTCGGTGTGCAAGGATGCGGACGACCAGAAGTTCATCGACCTGGCCGTGGCGCACCGCGCCATCCTGCTGTCCAAGGACAAGGCGGTGGTCTGCATGCGCAAGCGCCTGCTGGCACAGGACGCGCATGTGGCGACCGTGCTGGTGCTGGAGCCTGCGGCGTGCGCCGCATGAGGCCGCGCAGGCCACGGGCCGTGCGCGCGGCGCTCGGCGGCACCCCTCACGCCTCGAACTGAAAGCCCTCGGCCGGGTGCAGGGCCCAGCGGCCCTCGCCCAGCAGCTGCAGCACGTGCGTGTGGTGTGCCAGCACCGCCGGCCGGTGGGCGATGCTGATGATGGAGGCGCCGCTGGCGCGCAGCCGCTCGTACAGCGCCGCTTCGTTGGCACCGTCCAGCGCGCTGGTGGCTTCGTCC
>NZ_BAAJYS010000971.1:0-525 GCF_057543315.1 Acidovorax sp. KPB24-07 | reverse complement strand
CGCGCTGCTGACGGGGCGCGAGGTGCTCGAAGCCGCCTGGCTGGCCATGGTGCGCGTGGCGGAGGTTCCGCCCGCGCCCGGCGAAGGCGCGGCGTTGCCCCTGTGGGCGCAGCGGTGGCAGGAGCTGGTGGCCCAGAATGCGCTGGCCACGCGGCAGTTCAACGATGCGGCGTTGCAGTACAACCAGGCCATCGGCCAGTTCCCGGCGCGCCTGCTGGCGTGGCTGTTCGGGTTCAAGGCGGCCAGAACGTTGTAGGCTGCGTGCCCATCCCCGCATCCCGGGAGGGGCGTGGGTGGTTTGACATTGATTCAAGGCGTGGGCCGCTACGGCGTCCGCAACCGCAACCGGTTTTTTCCTATTCAAGACAGGCTCAGACAGAACATGACCGATCCGCAGCCGCGCCCGCCCTCCCGTTTCTTTCCGCCCCCCGCGGAGGGCGAACGCCGCATGGAGCCCGCGCTGTGGCGCCAGCTGGATGCGGTGGTGACCGCGCTGCAGGCCGTGCGCGGCGGGCAGTCGGGCAC
>NZ_BAAJYS010000970.1:0-526 GCF_057543315.1 Acidovorax sp. KPB24-07 | reverse complement strand
GCCGGCGCAGCGTGAGCGGCGGCGTGGAGGCGGCCATCAGCGCCTCGACCTGGCCCTGCAGCCAGCGGTCGTCCTGGCTCAGCACGGCGATGTTCTCGAACAGCATGTGCAGCAGTTCGAGCAGGCTGGCGCGGATGGCGGCCTGGTCCTCGGTGGCGAACGACAGCCGGTAGCTGAAGTTGTTCAGCATCAGGCCGAAGGTCGAGATCGGCGGCGAGGGCTGGCGCAGGAAATTGGTCAGCTGCGCGGCCAGTTCATGCACGCGGGCATCGTCCTCGCCCAGCGCGGGCAGGGTGTTGTCGATCAGGCGGGCGAGCTGCTCGGTCAGTTCCTCGGGCAGGTGCGTGGCGGCCGAGGGCTCCGCGGCCGCGGCGGCCGGTGCGGCCACGCTGGCCAGCCCGAGGTTGGCGTAGCCCACGAGCACGCTCTGCAACTGGGCCCAGTCGGTGTTGTCGATGGCGGATTCGAACAGGCCCAGCAGGCGCTTTTGCGCCGGGGTCTGTCCGGGCAGCACGCGCAGGATGTG
>NZ_BAAJYS010000969.1:0-527 GCF_057543315.1 Acidovorax sp. KPB24-07 | reverse complement strand
CCAGTTCGTGCAGGTGCTGGCCGATGCCGACCGCGCATACACGGCCCAGAAGGCCGCCTGGACGGCCGATTCGCCCCAGGTCAAGGCGGTGGCGAAGTGGACCGGCGCCGAGGCGCCCACGGTGCCTGCCAGCCTGGCGCTGTATGCCTTCGTGCCGCCGGCCGAGCAGGCCTCGCCGAAATGGCTGGGCGGCGGCGCGCAGTCGGTGGCGGCACAGTCGCTGGCCGCCACGGCCGCCTTCCTGAAAGAGCAGGGCACCATCCAGGCCGTGCTGCCCGACTATTCGGTGGGCGTGAACCCCACCTGGGTGCAGCGTGCGAAGTAGCGTGCCGGCCGTGGGCGAAAACCCTGCGGCCTTGCCGCCCGTGGCCCATGGCGCGGGCGATCTGGTCATCCGCGGCCTGAGCGTGCGCTACGCCGGCGCGCGCGGGGCCGCGCCGGTGCTGGCGCTCGCCGGCGTGGACCTGGACATCGCCGCGGGTGAATTCGTCGTCGCCCTGGGCGCATCGGGCTGCGGCAAGACCACG
>NZ_BAAJYS010000968.1:0-531 GCF_057543315.1 Acidovorax sp. KPB24-07 | reverse complement strand
CTCACGCTGGACGCGGTGGAGTGATGACAGTTGCCGAGCTCGAAACATTGGCCTACGCCGTGGCAAAGCTCGCCTTCGTCGCGGGCCTCGCTGGAGCGATTGCCGCTCACCTGCTGATGCTCATTGCCGCGCGCATGGTGTCCCTGGTGGGTCTGTGCGTCGAGCGCTACGCGCGCATCTCGCAGGCCCGTAAACGCGCTCATGGCTGAGCCAACAACCATCACCTGTGCCAGTGCCTGCACGGTCACGGTGGTGCACGAATTCTCGCTACCTCTGCTCAATCTGGGCATGGAGGAAGCGGCAGCAATCAGCAGCGCCATCCTGCTGGTATGGGCCGCTGGATGGGCGTTCCGAACGCTCATTCAGGCGGTCAAAACGATCGATGGAAATCAACCTGAGGAATGAAGAAATGAACCGCATCAACACCCAAACCCTGCGCATCGCCGCAGCCGCTGCAGGCGCAGCCCTCTCTGCTGCTGGCGCACAAGCCGCTGCAGTTGACGTCACGGCCGTGGTCGCAGACGTCGCTGC
>NZ_BAAJYS010000967.1:0-531 GCF_057543315.1 Acidovorax sp. KPB24-07 | reverse complement strand
CTCCACCGTGCGCCAGAACGCCGACGGCGCCCAGAAGGCCAGCCAGCTGGCGGCGGACGCGTCCACGGTGGCGCAGCGCAGCGGCGACGCGGTGGATGTGATGGTGGAGACGATGAAGAGCATCGACGCCGCCTCCCAGCGCATCGCCGACATCATCGGCGTGGTGGACGGCATCGCGTTCCAGACCAACATCCTGGCGCTCAATGCGGCGGTGGAAGCCGCCCGCGCCGGCGAACAGGGCCGCGGCTTTGCGGTCGTGGCCTCCGAGGTGCGCACGCTGGCCCAGCGCAGCGCCGATGCGGCCAAGGAGATCAAGGGCCTGATCGCCACGAGCGTGGAGCGCGTCGGCGAGGGCTCGGCGCAGGCCAACCGCGCGGGCGACACGATGAAGGAAGTGGTGCAGTCCATCCAACGGGTGGCCACCATCGTGGCGGAGATGAGCATCGCCACGCGTGAGCAGAGCGAAGGCATCGGCCAGGTGGGCGAGGCCGTGGCGCAGATGGACCAGGTCACGCAGCAGAACGCCGCGCT
>NZ_BAAJYS010000966.1:0-538 GCF_057543315.1 Acidovorax sp. KPB24-07 | reverse complement strand
GTACACGCTGGGCTGCACCAGCACCAGATGCCGCACCCCATGGGCGGCAGCCAGGCCCTCGATGCGCTCCAGCGGATGGTGCGCGGGGCGGTAGTGGCCGGGCTGGGTCGGCGCATCGGCGTCGAACACATGGACGTGCGCGTCCCAGCAGGCACCGGCTCCGTCCCAGGCATCAGGGTGGGGGGCGCGGTCGGCGTCGGTCGGCATCGGTTCAGCCGACCGAGATGTTGCGGTCGCGCACCACCTGGGCCCACTGGCCCTGCTGGGCCCGGATGAAGGCCCCGGCCGAGGCCTGCGATGCATCGGCGAACACGTCGCCGCCCAGCGCGCGGATGCGCGCCAGCACCTCGGCATCGCCCAGCGCCTTGCGGATGCCATCGACCAGGCGCGTGCGCGTGGCGGCGGGCAAGCCGGCGGGCGCGAGCACCGGGTTCCATTCCAGCACCTCGTACTTGCGCACGCCCGCTTCGGTCATGGTGGGCACCTCCGGCAGCGAACGGGCCCGCAGCGCGGCCGTCACGGCCAGCGCGCGCAGCTT
>NZ_BAAJYS010000965.1:0-540 GCF_057543315.1 Acidovorax sp. KPB24-07 | reverse complement strand
CGGGTGTTGAACTCCCGCTCGAGGACGGAGGGCTTGGGTTCGTAGCCGGCCGCCACCATGGCTTGGCGTAATTTCTCGGCAAACAGTTGCTTGGGATCTTGCATGGGCGGCACGCTAGGCACGCCCGTTGGCCGTGGATTGACTCCGTCTTCGAGTTACGCGGCCGCCGTGATTTGGGGTGACGGTTGGTGCCCGCGTCAATGGGGCTTGCCGGCCGGCTTGGGCTGATCGGCCGCGTGGGCCTTGGCGATGGCCAGGATCACCTCGCGCGCCAGGCGCCGCTTGGGCACGGGCAGCTTGAGGTAGGTGTCGAACAGCTCGCGGTCCTCATAGCCCACGCCGACGTGCCACTGGGCGGGCTGCTCGCGCACTTCGGTACCGTCGGCGACGCCGAACGCCAGTTCCTGCACCGGCATGCCCAGCCATTCGGCCAGGGTGATGAGCTTGCGGGCATCGGGCATGGTCTCGCCCAGGAGCCAGCGGCGCACGCCGTGCAGGGTCATGGGTTTGCCCCAGTGCCGGGTGTTGAACTCCCGCTCG
>NZ_BAAJYS010000964.1:0-541 GCF_057543315.1 Acidovorax sp. KPB24-07 | reverse complement strand
CCGGCACGCCGGCGGGCGTGCGGCAGGCCGAAGTGCAGCTGCAGGCCGAGGGCGACACCGTGCGTGCCCGCGTGCAGTGGGACAGCGAACGCGCCGGCCGCGTGCAGGCCGATGGCAGCACCCGACTGGCCCGTGCCGATGGCGGCTGGCAATGGCCTGCCGATGCACCGCTGGCCGCCACCGTGCGCGCCCAGCTGCCGGACGTGGGCGTGTGGTCCGCCCTGGCACCGCCGGGCTGGCGCGTGAAGGGCACGCTGGACGCCAATGTCGCCCTCGCCGGCAACCGCGCCGCGCCCCGATGGAGCGGCACGCTCGGCGCCGACCAGCTGTCGGTGCGCTCGCTCATCGACGGCGTGGACCTGCAGGACGGGCGCCTGCGCGCCACGCTGAACGGCGACCGGCTCGACATCACCGAATTTCGCGTGAACGGCGGCCAGGGCAGCAACGCCCGCATCGCCGGCTTCAGCGGCAACCGCACCGCGGCCCCGCGCGACGGCGGCAGGCTCACCGGCCAAGGCAGCGTGTCTTGGGCCACGGGCGG
>NZ_BAAJYS010000963.1:0-542 GCF_057543315.1 Acidovorax sp. KPB24-07 | reverse complement strand
GCGGCCGGCGTCCAGGGGGTGGACTCGCCGGCCGTGGGGTTGGCGGTGGAATCGAGCGCTGGGGCGGTGGACTGGGTCATGCCGGGCTCCTTTCGGATGGTTCATTGGCGGGCGGGTTGGCGATGGCGGGCGCGGGCGCGGATGGCAAAGGGTCCGGCGGCACGGGCGGCGTGTCGCGGTCGAGAAAGCGCAGCAGGGTGGTCTTGCTGATCGCGCCGCGGAAGCGGCCGCCGTCCTCCACCACCGGCAGCGGGCAGGGCGCCTGCGCCACCTGGCCGAACAGGTCCGCCACCGGCGCATCCACTGGAATGGGCACCACGCCGTCCAGATAGGCGTGCTGCAGGCCCAGCGGGCCCACGTGGCCCTGCAGCGCGGCGCGCAGCGAGTCGGCCGACACCGTGCCCAGGTACATCCGCGCCGGGCTCACCACGTAGGCGAAGTCGCGGTCCTGCTCCTCCAGCTGCTGCAGCGCGGCGCGCGAGCCCCGGTCGCGCTGCTCCGACACCACGGTGAGCGGGCGCCGGGCGATGTCGCCGGCCTTG
>NZ_BAAJYS010000962.1:0-548 GCF_057543315.1 Acidovorax sp. KPB24-07 | reverse complement strand
GCGCCAGTCCTGCTCCCAGGCGGTGAGGTCGCCTTCGGTGAGTACATGGGCGGCGCCGACGGTCTGGCGCAGGGTGTCGATCAGGGTGGACATGGTGTTCTCGAATGCTCGCGAAAAACGGGGAATGGAAGGGGCGTGGGGCGAGGCCGCTTTGGGGTGTTCAGGGCGTGGACGGGGCCGGTGTCGCCGCGGCCGCGGCCGCACGTGCGTGCTTCTGGCGCAGGCGCACATGCAGCGCGCAGGCGGTGAACAGCGCCAGGCACAGCGCCACTTCGACCAGCGCGAGCCACCGGCCCGGGGCCGGATCGCTCCAGGCGCGCACCACGCCTTCGGTGAAATACAGCCACACCACCAGGCTCACCCAGCGGTAGGTGTACATGCGGTGCTTGAGCAGCCCGGCCAGCGGGAACGCCAGCGGCAGCGCCTTGAGCGCCAGCCAAGAGCCGCCGGGCCGCAGCGGGCTGAGCCACAGCTCCCAGGCCAGGCTGAGCACGATCAGGCCGAGCAGGCTGCCCACGGCGAGCCACCGGGTGGCCGCCACGTCGGGG
>NZ_BAAJYS010000961.1:0-552 GCF_057543315.1 Acidovorax sp. KPB24-07 | reverse complement strand
GCATGGCGCCCCGCGCGGATGCGGCGCAGGCCCTGGGCCACCAGGCGGCGGTTGTTGCTGTCGAGGCGCACCACGTCGGCCACGGTGCCCAGCGCGACCAGCGGCAGCAGCGGCTCCAGCTTGGGCTGGCTGGCCTTGTCGAACACGCCGCGTTCGCGCAGCTCGGCGCGCAGCGCCATCAGCACGTAGAACATGACGCCCACGCCGGCGATGGATTTGCTCTCGAAGCTGCAGCCGGGCTGGTTGGGGTTGACCATGGCATCGGCCAACGGCAGCGCGGGGCCGGGCAGGTGGTGGTCGGTGACGAGCACCTGCAGGCCCAGCGCCTTGGCCTCGGCCACGCCGTCCACGCTGGCGATGCCGTTGTCCACGGTGATGAGCATGTCGGCGCCGCGCTCGTGCACGCGGCGCGCGATGCTGGGGGTGAGGCCGTAGCCGTCCGCCATGCGGTCGGGCACCAGGTAGTCCACCTGCCGCGCGCCCAGCAGGCGCAGGCCGCGCACGGCCACGGCGCAGGCGGTGGCGCCGTCGCAGTCGTAGTCGGCCACCACG
>NZ_BAAJYS010000960.1:0-552 GCF_057543315.1 Acidovorax sp. KPB24-07 | reverse complement strand
AGGAGGCCGCCGGGGAAGCGCTGGCCACCCTCGGCACGCCCGAGGCCGTGCATGCGCTGGCCAAGGCCGCCAGCAGCTCCAAGGGCGCGCTGGCGCGCCTGTCCCTGGCGGCGGACCGCTGGCCGCTCGCGGCGATCGCGGCCCTCTCGCGGCTGGTGGCCGCGGACGGAAAGGACGCCGGCCTGCTCACGCCCATGCTCTCGCGCCTGCTGCGTGCGCACGGTCAGAGCGTGCCGCTGCTGCGCCCCTGGCTAGATGCCGCCGCGCAGGCGGCCGTGGACCGGCAGCTGGCCCTCCTCACCGGCCCGGCCGAGGTGGCCGCCCGCGAAGAATTGCCGGCCGTGCTCGCCGATCCGCCCTGGCTCGCGAAGACCGCGCGCAAGACCGCGGCGGCGCTGGCGCTGGAGCCGCTGCCGCTGGCTCCCGTCGAGGAATGGGCGCCGGGCGAACGCGAAGAGGCGCAGCGTCTCAACTCGTGGCATCTCAACCGCTTTGCGAAAGCGGCGCAGGACGTGCTGGAGATGGTGGATCTGCTGGGCTTCGACACGAACA
>NZ_BAAJYS010000959.1:0-556 GCF_057543315.1 Acidovorax sp. KPB24-07 | reverse complement strand
CATCGGCGCCATGGCGGCGCTGATGCAGCGCGCCCAGACGGGCCGGGGGCAGGAGGTGGATTCCGCCCTGTTCGAGAACAACGTGTTCCTCGTCGGCCAGCACATGATGCAGTACGCCGTGACGGGCCAGCCCGCCGCGCCCATGCCCGACCGCATCTCGTCGTGGGCGGTGTACGACGTGTTCAGCGTGAAGGACGGTGGGCAGATCTTTCTGGCCGCCGTGAGCGACGCGCAGTGGGTCACCTTCTGCGACGCCATGGGCTACGCCGACCTGAAGGCCGACCCGGGCCTGGCCTTGAACAACGACCGCGTGCGCGCCCGCGCCACGCTGCTGCCCGAACTGCGCCGCCGCCTGGCCGAGCACACGGCCGAGGCGCTGTCGGCCATCTTCGAGCGGCACGGCCTGCCGTTCGCGCCCATCCTGCGCCCCGAGCAGCTGTTCGACGATCCGCACCTGAACGCCACGGGCGGCCTGGCCGATGTCACCTTGCCCGACGGCGAGCGCGCCGGCAGCACCGCGCGGGTCACGCTGCTGCCGCTGCGGCTGGACGGCCAG
>NZ_BAAJYS010000958.1:0-556 GCF_057543315.1 Acidovorax sp. KPB24-07 | reverse complement strand
CCTGCAGCAGCATGAGCAGGCTGACCTGCGACTTGCCGAAGCTGATGGTGATGTCGGCCAGCTCCTGGCGCACCAGCGGCAGCAGCCCCACGATCCACAGCACGGCCACGCCCCAGGCCACCCACGAGACGATGCGCTCGACCAGCCGCATGGCCGCCGAGCGTGGGAAAGCCGCCGTCAGCACCCGCGCGAAGAAGCGGATCAGCACCAGCGAGGTCAGCACCGGCACCGCCACGCGCAGCAGGAACACCGGCTGGTAATGCTCCACGCCCACGCGCGCCGCATACACCAGCGCCAGCGAGAGCAGCGGGAACATCAGCCCATCGACGGTGCGCCGCCCGAACCACACCGAATCGGCCGGCTGCTGGCGCCCCACCGCGCGGCTGGCCAGGTAGGCCAGGGCGATGCAGGCCGCGAGCACGGCGATCTCCAGCCAGGTGCTGGAATTATTGAAGTCGCGCGACAGGGTGTCGAAGATTTCCATCGGCAGTCAGAAGAAGCAGCAGCAGAAGAAGGCGCCACACGCGGCGGCGCCAGGATCGGAAGGTGTGCAGGG
>NZ_BAAJYS010000957.1:0-561 GCF_057543315.1 Acidovorax sp. KPB24-07 | reverse complement strand
CCCACACCGGAGCGGCGGGCAGCGACACCGCGGCCCACGGCAACGCGGCCAGCCACTGCAGCAGGCCGGCAAACGGCAGCACGCACCACGCGGCGGCGGTCCACAGCGGCGCCCACAGGGTGCCGGCCAAAGCCAGCGGGGTGACCAGCAGCGTGATCCAGGGAATCGCCACCAGGTTGGCCAGCAGGCCGACGACGGACACCTGCCCGAACAGCAGCAGCGTGAGCGGCGTGAGGGCGAGCGTGACCACCCACTGCTCGCGCAGCATGGCGGCCAATCGGCCCGATGCCCTAGATTCATTTACCTCCTTTGCTATTGAATCAGTAGCAAAAAGCACCGCCACCGCGACGAAGCTCAGCCAGAACCCCGCCTGCAGCAGCGCCCAGGGATCGGACAGCACGACCACCGCGCAGGCCAGCAGCCAGACCTGGGGCCAGGGCCAGCGCCGCCCGGAAAGCCGCAGCAGCGCCACGGTGGCCAGCATGCACACCGTGCGCTGCGCCGGCACGCCCCAGCCGCTGAACACGGCATAGGCCCAGGCCAGCAGCACGCCCCCGGCCA
>NZ_BAAJYS010000956.1:0-561 GCF_057543315.1 Acidovorax sp. KPB24-07 | reverse complement strand
CGACGAGATCGGCTTCGACGGTCGCTGGCAGCGCTATGTCTATAACGCCGCCAGCGAACTGACCCACCTGATCGAAGCCGGCGGAACCGATGCCGGGCCGGGCAAGGTAACGCGCTTCGAGCGCGATGCGCTGGGCCGGCTGCTGGCCAAGCGTGCCCAGGGACACGAAGGCACGCCCGAGGAGACCACCTACCGCTACGACGCGCTGGGCCGGCTGACCCAGGCGAACAATGGCGCGGCCCACCTGGCCTTCGCCTACGACCCCGTGGGGCAGCTCCTGAGCGAGACGCAGACGCTCATCGGCCAGGGTGGCCCCGGCCTGCCAGCGCGGCTGGGGCGCGCTGCGGCATCGCCTCAAGGCCTGTCGCGCTCGCTCGTTCACAGCTACGACCCGCTGGGCAACCGCACGCAGACGCTGCTGCCCGATGGGCGCACGCTGAACTGGCTGTTCTATGGCTCCGGCCATCTGCACCAGATCAACATCGCGCTGCCCGGACAGGAAGGCGCGCACCAGGTCATCGCCGACATGGAACGCGATTCCTTGCACCGCGAGGTCGAGCG
>NZ_BAAJYS010000955.1:0-562 GCF_057543315.1 Acidovorax sp. KPB24-07 | reverse complement strand
CCAGGGCCTTGAGCTTGCCGGATTTGACGTGCGGCAGCGACGAGGCCACCTGGTCGAAATACACCGGCACCTGTCCGCCCACCACGTCGTTGATCGCCGGACCGGCACCGCGGTAGGGAATGTGCACCATGGAAGTGCCCGTGCTGCTCTTGAACAGCTCGCCCCACATGTGGCCGATGGTGCCGTTGCCCGGCGTGGCGTAGGACACCTTGCCGGGGTTGGCCTTGAGGTACTTCACCAGATCGGCGAAGTCCTTGACCGGCAGGACCTTGGGGTTGACCACGATCACCCCGGGGGCCTTGACGATCTCGGTCACGCCGGCGAAGTCCTTGACGGGGTCGTAGGGCAGCTTGGAGAACACGGCCGGGTTCACGCCGTGGGTGGACAGCGTGGCCACGCCCAGCGTGAGCCCGTCGCCCGCGGCGCGCCCCACCTCGGCCATGCCGATGGAGCCGCCGGCGCCGGCGCGGTTCTCGATCACCACGGGCTGGCCCAGCAGGCGCTGCAGCGGCTCCTGCAGGGCGCGACCGGCGATGTCGGTGGCGCCGCCGGGCGGGAACGG
>NZ_BAAJYS010000954.1:0-563 GCF_057543315.1 Acidovorax sp. KPB24-07 | reverse complement strand
ACCGGCCATCGCCCATCGCCTCGCAACGCGAGAGCCGAATCCCCTGGCAGTTTCACGCGGGTGGCCTTCGCCGGCCCGGCCGGCGCGCCGCAGGACCACTACTACCTCAGCGTGCCCCCCCGGCGCGGCCGCGGGCACGCCGATGCCGCTGGTGCTCATGCTGCACGGCTGCACGCAGAACCCGCAGGACTTCGCCCTCGGCACCGGCATGAACGAGGCCGCCGCGCCCGCGAACGCGCTCGTGCTGTACCCCGCGCAGGCCCAGGGCGCCAACGCCCACGGCTGCTGGAACTGGTTCCGTCCGCAGGACCAGCAGCGCGGCCACGGCGAGCCCGCCACGCTGGTCGCCATGGTGCGCGACGTGATGGCGCGCCACCCCGTGGATGCCCGCCGCGTGTATGTGGCGGGCCTGTCCGCCGGCGGTGCGATGGCCGCGCTGCTGGCGCGCGAATACCCCGACGTGTTCGCGGCCGTGGGCGTGCATTCGGGCCTGCAGGCCGGCGCCGCGCACAACGTGATGGGCGCGCTGTCGGCCATGAAGAGCGGCGCCAAGGGCACGCCCG
>NZ_BAAJYS010000953.1:0-563 GCF_057543315.1 Acidovorax sp. KPB24-07 | reverse complement strand
TGGGCCGCCCGCGCACGATGAGCGGCTGGCCGAGCCGCGTCTCCAGCGCGCGCACGCGCAGCGACACCGCCGAGGGCGTGATGTGCAGCGCGGCGGCGGCCTGCTCGAAACTGCCCGCCTCGGCCACGGCGAGAAAGGCCTCGCATTGTTTGGAATCCAGTGCCATGGCGCCTTTGGGGTTGAAAGCTGAGGAATTCTCAGCCAAGTCGATATTTTCCCCATTCAGGATGGGATTCGGCCCCGGCCCCAGACAATTCGCCGATGTGGTCTTCCATCACCCCTTTTCTGCATGGTTTCGGCGCCGGGGCGGCCTGATCATCGCCATCGGTGCGCAGAACGCGCATGTGCTGCGCGTCGGCCTGCTCGGGCGGCATGTGGCCCTCACGGTGGGGACCTGCATCGCCATCGACGTGATCGCCATCGCTGCGGGCGTGGCCGGCATGGGCGCGCTGATCCAGGGCCAGCCGTGGCTGCTGGCGATCGCCCGCTGGGGCGGCGCGGCGTTCCTGGCCTGGTACGGCATGGGGGGCGCTCGCCGTGCGTTGCGGCCCGATGGCGCACTG
>NZ_BAAJYS010000952.1:0-563 GCF_057543315.1 Acidovorax sp. KPB24-07 | reverse complement strand
CGACGAGATCGGCTTCGACGGCCGCTGGCAGCGCTACGTGTACAACGCGGCCAGCGAATTGACCCACCTGATCGAGGCGGGGGGCAGCGATGCCGGGCCGGGCAAGGTGACGCACTTCGAGCGCGATGCGCTGGGCCGGCTGCTGGCCAAGCGTGCCCAGGGACACGAAGGTCCGCCCGAGGAGACCACCTACCGTTATGACGCGCTGGGCCGGCTGACCCAGGCGAACAATGGCGCGGCCCACCTGGCCTTCGCCTACGACCCCGTGGGGCAGCTCCTGAGCGAGACGCAGACGCTCATCGGCCAGGGTGGCCCCGGCCTGCCAGCGCGGCTGGGGCGCGCTGCGGCATCGCCTCAAGGCCTGTCGCGCTCGCTCGTTCACAGCTACGACCCGCTGGGCAGCCGCACGCAGACGCTGCTGCCCGATGGGCGCACGCTGAACTGGCTGTTCTATGGCTCCGGCCATCTGCACCAGATCAACATCGCGCTGCCCGGACAGGAAGGCGCGCATCAGGTCATCGCCGACATGGAACGCGATTCCCTGCACCGCGAGGTCGAGCGCA
>NZ_BAAJYS010000951.1:0-565 GCF_057543315.1 Acidovorax sp. KPB24-07 | reverse complement strand
ACGCCGGCCGGGATCACGGGCAGCACCGCTTCGCCAGCAGCCGCCGCGCCTGCACTGCCCGCAGGCGCCACGGCGAAGCCGCTCGCCACGTCACCCACCAGCACGGCCAGGGCGTTGTTCAGCAGCACCTGCTGGCGCTCCAACGCGAGCGCCTCCGATTCGGTGGCGGCCACTTCCGTCTGCACGCGTGCCAGGTCCAGCTCGGCCACGTCGCCCGCCTGGTAGCGGCGCTGCGTGAGGCGCAGCGTGTCGCGGTAGGCGGCCAGGCTTTCCTCCACCAGCACGCGCTCGGCCTGCACCGCACGCCATTGCAGATAGGTCTGCGCCACGTCGGCCTGCACCATGAGCCGCGTGCTCTGCAGCAGCGCATCGCGTGCCTGGGCGTCGAGCCGCGCGGCATCGCTGGCCTGCGACAGGCGGCCGAACAGGTCGAGCTCATACGACACGTTCAAGCCCGCCGTGGCCAGCGTGGCCGGCACCGGGCCGCCCGTGGCGGTGTTGGCGCCCGCCTGCCGCGATACGCCGGTGGACACGCCGACCTGCGGGGCGCGGTTGGCATCGGCCG
>NZ_BAAJYS010000950.1:0-566 GCF_057543315.1 Acidovorax sp. KPB24-07 | reverse complement strand
CACCTGGGTGGACGAAACCGTGCACGTCGAGGGGCAATGGGTCAGCAGCCGCAAGCCCGACGACATTCCGGCGTTCAACCAGAAGCTGTTGCAGGCCGTGGGCGCCTGACCGCGATGGACGACTGGCTCGGCCTCTTGCAGTGGCCGGCATTCGCGGCGTCGGTGCTGGCGGCCTGGCTGGTCGCCTCCACGCACTCAGCGCGGCGCAATGCCGGGTTCTGGATCTTTCTCGGCAGCAACGTGCTGTGGCTGGCCTGGGGATGGCACACCCGCGCCTGGGCGCTCATGGCGCTGCAGTGCTGCCTGGCGGCGATGAACGTGCGGGGCCTGTGGAAAACGGAGCCGGCCGGCGAGGAAAAGGAAGGCGCGGGCAAGGAGGCCGCCTGAAGAAAGCGGCCCGTCGGTGGCCCTGCACCCCGCAAGAAAGGTGCGAAAAAGGCCTGTCTCCTTGCGAAGACAGGCCTTTCATGGGCCACGACGGCGCGACGGCTTCAGAACGGAATGTCGTCGTCCATGTCGTCGAAGCCCGAGGCCGCGCGCGGGGCCTGGGCGGCGGGCCGCCGGTG
>NZ_BAAJYS010000949.1:0-566 GCF_057543315.1 Acidovorax sp. KPB24-07 | reverse complement strand
CGAGGGCATCGCCCTCGCCGGCCAGCAGGCCCAGGGGGGCGTCGGGGGCGGGCTTGTCGCACGGCTGGGCGGCCACGCGGGTGGCGATGTCGCGCGCCGCAGGCGAAAAAATACAGCCAGAGGTTGTCGCTGGCGAGGTCGTAGCTGGAGAAAAGGGCGCGTCCCGAGCCGGGAGGCGTCATCAGGAACTTCGCCATGAAGATCTGCTGGATCTGGCGCGCGGGCTCGAACGCGTCCTGGTCATTGCCGAGAGCCAATTTGTACCAAGTGCTCACAGTTGCCTTTCTCCCCGGAGGCCGGGACTTCAAGATTGGAGGCCATCCTAGGGTGAACCCGAAGGCCGCCGGACCTCCCCGCGAGCGCATCGATCTGTAGGACGAAGGCCGATCCTCGGCCGCTGGCAGCGCGCCAGGGCAATGGCGCCAGCGTGCATCGCTAGACTCGTCCGCCATGTTGCAAGTCTTTTCATGGCGCCGGCGTCTGGCCGTGCGCGCGGCCACGCTCGTGGCATTTGCGGGTGCGGCGCTGCCGGCCCTGGCCCAGTCTCCCGCCACGCCCGAGGCCTG
>NZ_BAAJYS010000948.1:0-566 GCF_057543315.1 Acidovorax sp. KPB24-07 | reverse complement strand
GGCACCACGTCCTGCATGCGGGGCGCGGCCTCGGCCGCCGGGCCGCGGGCGTCGGCGGCACTGTCCAGTTGCGCGAGCATGCGCGCGATGCGGTCGGCCAGGTGCTCGTTGGTGAGCTTTTCGCGAAAGCGCTCCACCATGAGCGGAAAGGCGAACGGGCTCGGCCGCAGCAGCGCCCGCACCACCCGCTGCTGGCCCTGCATGCGGCGCAGCGCGGCCAGCAGCTGGGCCACGTCCAGCTCCTGGCTCAGCACCTCTTCGTCGGCCTGGCGCAGCAGCATGTTGGTGGTGTCGTATTTGCGAAAGACCTCGAAGAACAGTTGCGACGACGCCTGCAGCTGGCGGGCGCTGCGGCGCTCGCCGGGGTGGCTCTGGAAGATCAGCCCCGACACGCGCGCGATCTCGCGAAAGCGCCGCCGCGCCATCTCGGTGGCGTTCAGGCTGGCCAGCACTTCGTGCAGCAGGGCCTGGCGCTCGGGGTCGCCGTGCGGCGCCTCGGGCAGGGGGTGGCCCGCGGCATCGTCGGCTTCGGCCCGGGCGGCATTGGCCGTGTTGCGGATGACCAG
>NZ_BAAJYS010000947.1:0-570 GCF_057543315.1 Acidovorax sp. KPB24-07 | reverse complement strand
AAAAAAGGAAGAGGGAACGGGGCAGGGACGAGACGCCTGGAAGGCGCCCAGGGCGGCCTCAGTGCGGCGTCATGGTGGCGGCGGGCGGAACGCCGGCACGCGCACCGCGGTGCCGATGCGCCGGCACTGGCCCTGGATGCGCTCCACCCAGGGGCGGCTCACGAGGAAGGTGCTGGAACCCACGGCCTCGTCGGTGGGCACCACGTCGGTCCGCAGGTTCACCGATTTGCCATTCGCCAGCGCCGCGCCGCGCTCGGCCGGGTCGTCGTCCTGTGCGGGGTTCGGGGCCCCTGGCGTCACCGGAGGCGGCACCCGCAGCCGGTAGATGTGTGATCCGGTGGTCCAGACCATCCACACCAGCGCAAAGCCTTCCGGATCGGCCTTGGACGGCGGAAACGCCTGCTGCACGAAGCAAAACGATTGGGGCCGCCGCGTCTGCCGCAGCTCCGTCAGGAACGCGCGGAGCATGGCCGGGCTGGCGATGTGTTCGGTGGCTGGCGTCGAGAAGGCCGGGTCGGCCGCCACGGGCTGCGGTTGCGGCGCGGTGCCCTGGCGGCCCGCGTCGGCCCA
>NZ_BAAJYS010000946.1:0-572 GCF_057543315.1 Acidovorax sp. KPB24-07 | reverse complement strand
GCGGGACGGTCGGCACGCCAACGCCCCCAGCCCCCATCCGCCCACCGGCCCGTCAGCGCATCGCCAGCAGGATGCGGATGTCCGAGTCCACCGGCAGCGCATAGTCGTAGGCCGCCATGACCGCGTTGCCCTCGGGGCTCACCAGCTTGAGGCTCACGTACACCGTCTGCAGGGTGGCCGCGTACGTGCCCACCACCACCGCCTGCGCCGCCTGGGCGCGGCTCACCTCGCGCACTTCGCGCGAGAGCAGCAGTTCGCCGTCGCCGGGCCGCATGACCAGGTTCTCGCGCAGCTTCAGCTCGGTCACGCGCACGCCGCGCTGCACCAGCCGCCCGGCGATCTGTTCGGAGCACAGGCGGCCCAGCCGGGACGACTCGTTCAGCCGGTCCAGGTGCACCAGCGTGGAGACCAGCACCGGCTGGCGCGGATCGAGCGGCGCGCCCTGCAGCAGCATGTCCGCGGCCTTCTGATTGAATTCGAGCAGGTCGGTCTGCACGCCGCCCGCGGCCGCGCTGCCGTAGTAGAACCGCGCGCAGCCCGGCAGGGCCACCGCCGCGGCGCCGGCCAGCACG
>NZ_BAAJYS010000945.1:0-574 GCF_057543315.1 Acidovorax sp. KPB24-07 | reverse complement strand
TGAGCGTGCCGTAGCAGTCGAAGGTCACGTACTTGGGACGGAAGGTCATGGTCTCGGAATCCTCGGGTTGGGCCGGTCACCGACCGGGGCGGTTCGCAGCGCCTGATTTGGCATTTGCGACAGTGTCATTACGAAGTGATTGAAGCACGCGGTTTCGCGAGTGTCATAGGGAAATGCAGGGGTGCGGCGCGCGAAAGCTGCGGTTTGCCGGGGGCCTTGCGGCATGCCGTGCGGTCTGCACCGCCGGCGTGCAACCGTGCACCGTTAGTGCGCCGCAGCAAAGTCGATGAGCACGCTTTTGAAGCGCAGGTTGGCCTCCACGGCCTGGCGGCCCAGGTCCTTGCCGATGCCCGACTGGTGGTAGCCGCCGGTGGGAATGACGAAGTCCGCGCTGCGCCCGTAGCGGTTGATCCAGACGGTGCCCGCGCTGATGCCGCGCATGGCGCGCAGCGCGCGGCCGATGTCGGCGGTGTGCACGCCGGCCGCCAGGCCGTAGTGCGCGTGCGCGGCCAGGGCCAGGCCTTCTTCCTCGGTGTCGAAGGTCTGCACCGTGAGCACGGGGCCGAAGATCTCT
>NZ_BAAJYS010000944.1:0-576 GCF_057543315.1 Acidovorax sp. KPB24-07 | reverse complement strand
TGGCACTTTTTGGCGTGGCCGTCGCGGCCGCGCTGTTCGCGGGCAACAACCAGGGCACGGTGACCCTGTTCTGGCCGCCCTACCGCGTCGATCTGTCGCTCAACCTCGTCCTGCTGCTGCTGGTCGGTGGCTTCGCCACGCTGTATGCGGCGCTGCGCGCCCTGGCCGCGCTGCTGGAGCTGCCCCGCCAGGCGCGGCGCTGGCGCGCGCAGCAAAAGGAGCGCTCCATGCACGCGGCGCTGCTCGATGCGCTGTCGCAGCTGCTGGCCGGGCGCTTCATCCGCTCGCGCAAGGCCGCGACCGCCGCCCTCGCGCAAGAGAGCGCGCTGGAGGCATCGGGCGAGGCCGTGCCGCATGGCCGCCAATTGCGCACGCTGGCCCATCTGGTGGCCGCCGAAAGCTCGCACGCCCTGCAGGACCGCGCCACACGCGAGGCGCATTTGCAGAACGCGCTCAACAACATTCCCGACCGCGCGCCGGTCACCGAGCTGGAGCTGCGCGAAGGCGCGCACCTGCGCGCGGCCCGCTGGTCGCTGGACGAGCGCGATGCCAACGCCGCGCTCGAACGCCTGGCCG
>NZ_BAAJYS010000943.1:0-578 GCF_057543315.1 Acidovorax sp. KPB24-07 | reverse complement strand
GGTCGCCACGCACGACCGGCGCGCGGCGCAGGCGCTGGCGGGCCGGCCGGGCGCCCAGCACCTGGATCTGAATGAAATCGGCCTGCAGGGCAATCAACCCTAGGGCATATCGCTATGAAAAATATAGCAAATGTCCTGGGTCTTTCGTGGCGCTACCTGTGGTCGCGCCCGCTGCCGGCCGCGCTCAACCTGCTGCTGCTCGCGCTCGGCCTCGCCGCGGTCACGCTGGTGCTGCTGGTCAGCCGCCAGATCGACCAGGCGTTCGAACGCGACGTGCAGGGCATCGACCTGGTGGTGGGCGCCAAGGGCAGCCCGCTGCAGCTGATCCTGGCGGGCGTGTTCCACATCGACGTGCCGCCCGGCAACATCGCCCTGGCCGACTTCGAGGCGCTGGCCCGCCAGCCGCTGGTGGCCGAGGCCATTCCGCTGAGCCTGGGCGACAGCTTCTCGGGCTACCGCATCGTGGGCACCACGCCCCAGTACCCCGCGCACTACGGCGCCGCGCTGGCCCAGGGCCGCCTGTGGCAGCAGCCCATGGAGGCCGTGCTGGGCGCCGCGGTGGCGCGCGCCATGGCCAG
>NZ_BAAJYS010000942.1:0-580 GCF_057543315.1 Acidovorax sp. KPB24-07 | reverse complement strand
CAGGCCGGCGGCGACCGGGTGGCGCCCCGCGCGCCCACTGCCCGCGACTGGCGGTCTTTCGGGCTGGCAGCGCTGCTGTGGTGTGCGCTGGCCGCCGTGGTTGTGATCGTCTCGGCGGTGCTGCAGTGGGCGGTGCTGCGCCACGCGCCGACATGGCTGGCCGCAGTGCTGCTGGCGCTGCTGCTCAAGCCGCTGCTGGCCTGGCGCATGCTGCGCGACGAGGTGCTGGCGGTGGAAGCCGCACTGGCCGAATCGCTGGAGGCCGGGCGCGCGCGACTGGCGCGCCTGGTGAGCCGCGACGTGCAGGCGCTCGACGCGGTGCAGGTGCGCGAGAGCGCCATCGAGTCGCTGGCCGAGAACCTCAACGACTCCGTGGTCGCGCCGCTGTTCTGGTTCGCGCTGCTGGGCCTGCCTGGCGCCGCGCTCTACCGTTTCGCCAACACGGCCGATGCCATGTGGGGCTACCCCGGCATGCGCGGCGGGCGCTACTGGCAGTGGGCCGGCAAATGGGCGGCGCGCGCGGACGACGCGCTGTCGTGGCTGCCGGCGCGGCTCACGGCGCTGCTGCTGCGGGCCATTG
>NZ_BAAJYS010000941.1:0-581 GCF_057543315.1 Acidovorax sp. KPB24-07 | reverse complement strand
CCCCGCCAGGCGTCACCGCAGCCGGTGGGGTCCACCACCTCGGCCGGCGCCGCGACCGGCACGTTGGTGCGCTCGCCGTTCTCCCAAACGTCGCAGCCCTCGGCGCCCAGCGTGACGACAAGGCCGCTCACCTTGCGGGAGATGTCCTGCAGGCTCCAGCCCGTGCGCTCGCACAGCATGCGGCCTTCGTAGTCGTTCACGGTGATCCACGTGGCCTGCTCGATGAACTGCGCCAGTTCCTGGCCGTTGAACATGGGCAGGCCCTGGCCCGGATCGAACACGAACGGAATGCCCGCCTCGACCAGTTGCGCGGCGTGCTGCAGCATGGCGTCGCGGCCATCGGGCGCGATGATGGCCAGGCGCACGTCAGGCTCGGCCACGATGCGCGAGCGGTGGGCCTGCATCATGGCACCGGGGTGGAAGGCCGTGATCTGGTTGTTGTCGCGGTCGGTCATGATCATCGCCTGGGCCGTGTAGAGGTCATCCACCTGCCCCACGTGGCGCGTTCGATGGCCCAAGGCTGCGCAGGCTGCTCCTGATAGCCTGCGCCTCGCTGCCCAGCATGGCCATGGGCACCCGGA
>NZ_BAAJYS010000940.1:0-583 GCF_057543315.1 Acidovorax sp. KPB24-07 | reverse complement strand
CTCGCCCGAGTCGTAGACGAACACGCGTGGCGGCTGCGGCAGCGGCGACGGGTCGCGGCCCGGACCCGCTCGCGCCATTGCGCGATGAGCCGCTCGGCCTCGGCACGGCGGCCGAAAACGGTGCCCAGGCGCAGCAGGTCGCCGTACAGCAGGTCCATCGTGGCGCGCGGTTTGTCGCCGCGCGTGTGCGCGCAGCTTTCGGTCAGGATCAGCGTCTGGATGCCGTGCGGCGCCAGGGTGGCAGGGGTCACCTCGCCCCCAGGCTGCATGCCGTAGTACCAGCCGGCGAAGAACAGGTCGGGCTTGGCGGCCAGCAGCGTTTCCAGCGTGGGGTACTTGGGGGCCAGCTCCGGAATGGCCCCCAGGCTGCGCAGGAACGCCGCATCGGTCTTGTACCAGCCGGTGATGCCCGTCACGCCCACCATGGACGACTGCAGCCCGAGCGCCATCGCCATCTCCACCATGTTCAGGTCGTGCACGACCATGCGCTGGGGCGGCGCGGCGATGCGCAGCGTGTCGCCGCAGTTGGGCACGGTGACGGGGAACCCCGGCACCGCGCCCGCGCCCTGCGCCAGCGCGGGGG
>NZ_BAAJYS010000939.1:0-583 GCF_057543315.1 Acidovorax sp. KPB24-07 | reverse complement strand
AAAGCACTTCAAAACGGAGATTCAGGATGCTCATGCACACGATGAGAATGAGGGCTACGGTTTTGATGGCTGCATTTGTTGCAGCTTGCAGTCCTGTGGCTGAAGTCACGCCGCGCCATTACGTTGGTTTGGTTGTTGGTCATTCTTCGCCATTGAAGATTGAAATTGCTAAAGCGTTAATAGCATCCCCTGGAAAACCTGTGCCACAGGCCGGTCCGTTGCACTTGCCGCCACCGTCCGGCTTGGCCCCGATGAAATTCGACTTTGGTTGGGTCACAGCAGGGGGGGGCCATCATGATTCAAAGCACCAAGTTTGCGGTGATTGTTTTGCAAGAGCCTATGCTTGATCAAGGTAAGGTGACGTGGAGTTGCATCGTGCATCCAGCTGAAGCCAAACCCAACCTTTGTGGATCCGATTATCAGAATGGATTGCTTCAAAATAAATAACACTCTATCTAATGCCCATAAGCGCCAGTAGCCCGTTTCTTTTTTTTAATCTAAAAAAGGCCACCCGCAACCCCCTGCCAGCTGCTAAGGCTTTGGAGGGGGCGGGCGGCTTTATTTTTTTAGCCGCTGGATATTT
>NZ_BAAJYS010000938.1:0-585 GCF_057543315.1 Acidovorax sp. KPB24-07 | reverse complement strand
TGCAGGCCGTGGCGGCGCTGGAGGCCGAGGACGCCGAGGAAAACCCCATCCGCGCCCGCATCCTCGAAGAATGCGCCGCGCTGCAGCAGCGGGGCGTGGACGCGGCCGCTGCACGCCGCCAGGCCGGCTGGCGCGTGTTCGGCGCACCGCCCGGCCATTACGGCTCGGGCCTGAACGGCCTGTTCCAGACCGGCGACTGGCAAGACGACGGCGACCTGGCCCGCGCCTACGTGGGCTGGAGCGCCCATGCCTACGGGCAGGACGCCGCGGGCGAGCCCGCGGGCGATGCGCTCGCGCGCCGGCTGCAGGGCCTGGACGTGGTGGCGCAGAATCAGGACAGCCGCGAACACGACCTGCTCGACTCCAGCGATTACTACCAGTTCCAGGGTGGCATGGCCGCCGCCGTGCGGCACCTGTCGGGCCGGCAGCCCGCCCTGTACCACGGCGACCACGCCAACCCGCAGGCGCCCCGCATCCGCACCCTGAAGGAAGAGATCGGCCGGGTGGTGCGCGCGCGCGTCACCAACCCCAAGTGGATCGACGGCGCCAAGCGCCACGGCTACAAGGGCGCCTTCGAAATGGCAG
>NZ_BAAJYS010000937.1:0-586 GCF_057543315.1 Acidovorax sp. KPB24-07 | reverse complement strand
CGACGAGCCCACGGGCAACCTCGACCCCGCCACGGCCGCCCGCGTGATGGACCTGCTGCTGGCCCAGACGCGCGAACACGGCGCCGCGCTGGTCCTGGTCACCCATTCGGACGCCGCCGCAGCCCGGGCGGACCGGCGGCTGCGCCTCACGGCCAGCGGCATGGCACCTTCCGCCGGCCAACCCGGTCCGGTTGTGCCGCCCGCGACCTGACCGGCACCGCCCTCCATTCCCATGCTCCGCCTGCTGCGCACCTTCTCCTGGCAGGAACTGCGCCACCACCCCTGGCGCGCCGCAGCCGCCGTGGCTGCCGTCATGCTGGGCGTGGCGTTGGCCTTCGCGGTGCATGTGATCAATGCATCGGCCCTGTCCGAGTTCGCGCAGGCCGTGCGCAGCATCAACAGCCAGCCCGACCTGGAACTGCGCGCCACCCAGGGCAGCCTGCCCGACGCGCTGTATGGCCCGGTCGCCACGCATCCGCTGGTGGCACGCGCCGGGCCGGTGCTGGAAACGTCCGCCCAGGCCAGCCTGCCCGGAACGGCGGGGTCCGCGGCGGTGGCCTTGCGCGTGCTGGGCGCCGACGCGTTG
>NZ_BAAJYS010000936.1:0-590 GCF_057543315.1 Acidovorax sp. KPB24-07 | reverse complement strand
CGAGGGCGGCCGGCCGCGGCCCGCCTCGCCCGCGCCCCAAGTCCACTAAGTGGACTAAAATCGCCGCCTTTGGGGCGCGTAGCGCTCCCGCACCGTGCGGCCAGCGCCGCACCGCCCGCTCTTTGGAGGCGGCTCCGTCCGGGCCGTGGCCGGACCAGCGTGCGGTGCACGCCACCCGCGCGGCCCACCGAAAGCCCTGCCCTCCATGAACACCCCCCTGACCCCTGCGCCCATCTCGCCGGTGCAAGACATCGTGGCCGAGATGCGCGCCGGGCGCATCGTCATCCTCGTGGACGAGGAAGACCGCGAGAACGAAGGCGACCTGGTCCTGGCCGCCGACCACGTCACCCCCGAGGCCATCAACTTCATGGCGCGCTTCGGCCGCGGCCTGATCTGCCTGACCCTCACCCGCGAACGCTGCGAACTGCTGAAGCTGGCCCCCATGGTGGCCCGCAACGGCACCAAGATGGGCACGGCGTTCACCGCCTCCATCGAGGCGGCGGAGGGCGTGACCACCGGCATCTCCGCCGCCGACCGCGCCCGCACCGTGCAGGCCGCCGTGGCGCCCCACGCCGTGGCCGCCGACTTGG
>NZ_BAAJYS010000935.1:0-591 GCF_057543315.1 Acidovorax sp. KPB24-07 | reverse complement strand
GCCATCCCGGGCTGGCCCGCGCGCTGCATGGACCGTGAGGCGCTGCTCGCGCAGGCGGGCGACGACCCCGCCATAGCCCAGGCCCGCACCGAGCGTGACACCGCCGCCGCGCAGCTGGAGAACGCGCAGCACACGGGCCTGGAGGCCGGCGTGTCGCTGTCGCAGTCGGTGAGCCGCGACATCGGCGGCCAGCCGGGCCGCAGCACCGTCGTCGGCGTGGATTTCTCCATGCCCCTGGAGTGGCGCGCGCAGCGCGACGCGGCCCGGGGCCAATTGCAGAGCGAGCGCGACCGGGCCGATCAGTTGATGGAATTGCGCCTGGGCGAATACCGCTCGGTGCTGGACCAGGCCCTGGCCGACTGGCAATTGCGCGGCGGCGAGATGCCCGGCTTTTTGAACCGGCTGCAGGCGGCCCAGGAGGGCCTGCGCGTGGCGCGCCTGCGGCTCGATGCCTTCGACGGCGACGGCTATTCGCGCCTGCTGATGGCGCGCTACGCCCTCTACCAGGCTTCGCTGCAGGTCGTCGACGGCTCGGAGCGCCGGGCGCTGGCCGCGCTCGACGTGCTGGCGCTCGGCAGCCCCTGCCCGCCG
>NZ_BAAJYS010000934.1:0-596 GCF_057543315.1 Acidovorax sp. KPB24-07 | reverse complement strand
AGGTGCGCCAGGGCTCCAGCGGGCTGCGCAGCAAGGCCACCCCTTCCAGGTCCCCGGGCCGTTCGAAAGGGCCGTGCTCGCGCACGAAGGCGGGCGAGGCGAGCGGCGTGACCCGGTCGCGCGCCAGCTCCACGTGCTCCAGGTCGGCGTAGTGCCCCGGGCCGAAGCGCACGATCAGGTCGGCGTCCTCGGCGACCACGTCCAGCAGCGGAATGGACACCTGCAGCGCCAGATCGATCTCGGGATAGGCCTCGGTGAACTGGCGCAGGCGCGGGATCAGGATGGCGCGGGCGAAGGTCGGGGTCACCGCCAGCTTGAGCCGCCGCTTGCCCGGCGCCGTGGCCGCGCCCGGAAAGCGCTGCAGCGCGCCCAGGCCCTCGCGCACATGGGCCAGGTAGGCGCTGCCTTCGGTGGTGAGCGAGAAGTCGGCGCGGCCGAACAGCCGCACGCCCAGGATCTGCTCGAGCTGGCGCACGCGGTGGCTGACGGCGCTGGGCGTCACGCACAGCTCGTCGGCGGTCTGCGTCACGCTGCGCAGGCGGGCCAGGGCCTCGAAGGTCAGCAGGCACTGGATGGGCGGGATGCGCCGGCCGGTC
>NZ_BAAJYS010000933.1:0-596 GCF_057543315.1 Acidovorax sp. KPB24-07 | reverse complement strand
GCCGCCGCGCGCGCGCCGAACTCGGCGGCCAGCGTGCGGGCCCGCTGGCCGGCGGTGAGCGGTGCGTTCACTGCAGCACCCCGGGGTCTTCGCGCACCACGGTCTCGAACAGGCTCTTGAACGTGAAATGCGCCCCGCCCGGCCCGCCGATCTGCCCATGGGTGTGGCGCGCCACCTCGTGCCGGATGGGCTGCGGCGTGCCGGCGGCCTCGGCCAGCAACTGGGTGTGGCAGGCGTTTTCCAGCGCGATGTACCACCACGCGGCCGACTCCACGCTGGGCCCGGCCGTGAGGATGCCGTGGTTCTTCAGGATGACCGCCTTGCGCGCGCCCAGCGCCTCGCTGATGCGAAAGCCCTCGTCCGTTTCCCACACTACGCCCGTGAAGTCGTCGAACAGCGCATGGTCCTCGTAGAAGATGCAGGCGTCCTGCGACAGCGGATCGAGCGTGCGCCCCAGCGTGGACCATGCCTTGCCGTACGTGGAGTGCGTGTGCGCGGCGGCCACGATGTCGGGCCGCGCCTCGTGCAGCGCGGCGTGGATGGCGAACGCCGCGCGGTTGAGCGGCCCCTCGCCGATGGCGATCTCGCCGCGCGCG
>NZ_BAAJYS010000932.1:0-597 GCF_057543315.1 Acidovorax sp. KPB24-07 | reverse complement strand
TTTTTGCCGCTGGACGGCGCCGCGGGGAACTCCGTCGCGGTCGTCTGGTCAGTCTTGCAGGACCGGGCGCAGCGCCTGGTGGCCCTGGACCCCACTGAATTCGAGCAGCAGATTCAGCAAGCCAGCCAGAACACGCTGGGTACCCTGCAGTTGAGCGCGGACCGCACGGCCTGGCCGCTGCAGCAGGCCCGCGCGGACCGCTGGTGCGGCCCCATAGCGGCGCCGGGCCAACCGGGCGCCGCGCGCAGCTGGGCGCTGGCAGGCGATGCGGCGCACAACGTGCATCCGCTGGCCGGCCAGGGCCTGAACCTGGGGCTGGGCGATGCGCAGGCGCTGGCCCGCGTGCTGAACGGGCGCGATTACTGGCGCGGCGTGGGCGACCTGCGGCTGCTGCGCCAATACGAGCGCGAACGCAAGGCGGCCCTGCTGCCGATGGGCTGGACGATGGACGGGCTGCAGCAGCTCTTCTCGCGCAGCGAAGGGCCTTTGACGGCGCTGCGCAACTGGGGCATGAAGGGCTTCGAGCGCAGCGGCCCGCTCAAGGATTGGGTGACGCGCCAGGCCATGGGCCTGCGCTGACGGGATGGACCGAAGGGC
>NZ_BAAJYS010000931.1:0-599 GCF_057543315.1 Acidovorax sp. KPB24-07 | reverse complement strand
GCCGGCTCCCAGCGCAGCATGCATTCCGGCCGGTGGTCCGCCTGCAGCACGGCCACCTGCACCTGCTGCGCCCCGAGCCGGGCCGAGACCCGCTCCACCCATTGGTGCCAGGGCTCGCCCTGCGCGCGCCGTGCGTCTTCGGGGCTGGGCGGCAGCAGGCTGGCGCTGGCCTCGGCCCAGGGACGGGTGTCGGTGCCGCTCAGGGTGATCTGGTTCACCGGCGCGGCCAGGCGCTGGCGGCCCAGGTGCTCGGCGAGCAGGCGGCGCAGATGGGCCAGGTCCTGCGTGGGCTCGGCCGTGCGCACCGTCAGGCTTTGCTGGGCTGGCAGGTCCACGCCGTCGATGCGGCGCAGGTCGTGGCGCCAGGCCAGCTCCAGCGCCAGCACGCCCTGCTGGCGCGCCTGCAGCCAGCCGTGCAGCACCCCGAGCAGCCGGTTGGCGGACCACAGCAAGGTGCCGGCCGATTCGGCCAGCGCGGGCAGCTCGGCCGACAGCGAAAAGCGCTCGGGCAGCTCGATCCAGGGCAAGGGATGGGGCACGTCGCCAAAGGCCTGGTCCAGCGCCCGCAGCGCATCGGCCCCGAACCGGCGCGCCACGCC
>NZ_BAAJYS010000930.1:0-602 GCF_057543315.1 Acidovorax sp. KPB24-07 | reverse complement strand
CCACGCCCAGCACCAGCGCCGCGGCCGATCCATAGAAGATCCCGTGCGCCGCGCCGCGGTCCAGCAGCGCGCCAAAGATCGGGGCTGCCACGCAAAAGCCCAGGTCCAGGCCCGAATACACCGTGCCATAGACCCGGCCCGTCGCCCCGGGGGGCGCGGCCCGCTTGATGAGCATGTCGCGCGAGGGGCCCGCCAGGCCCGTGCCCAGGCCCGCGATGGCGGCGAACGCCACGGCGCCCATGCCGGGCAGCCAGCCGGTGCCCACCAGCAGCAGCAGCACGCCGGTGGCCAGCAGGCACACGGTGATGATGCCCTCCAGCCGCGCCACGCGGCCGGCGAGAAAGCCGCCCACCACCATGCCGGCGGCGCCGCACAGCATGTAGCCCGTGACCACCATGGAGGTCACCGCCAGCGGCAGGCCGTACATCTGCTGCAGCGCGGGGCTGGCGAAGCTCTGGATGGCGCTCAGGGCGCAGGTGGTCCAGAAGAAGAACGAGAAGCACAGCCACACCGAGGGCAGCTTGAGGAAGGCCATGGGGTGCTCGGCCACGGCCGCAGCGCCCGGCGCGCCGGCGGTGCCGGGCTTGGGCGCGTGGGCCCAG
>NZ_BAAJYS010000929.1:0-602 GCF_057543315.1 Acidovorax sp. KPB24-07 | reverse complement strand
GGTGCTGCCGCAGGTGCGCCCCTCCATCCTGCAGGGCGCCAGCCCGCGTCCGCAGGCGCCCCGCCCTTCGGTCCTGCCCCAAAGACCGTCCTTCCAGAGCAGCGGCAGCAGCGCAGCCAGCGGCGCGGCCTCCGCCCAGGCGCCCATGGAAACGCGGTACTCGGTGCTGCCGGCCAGGCTGCAGGCGGCGTCGGCGGCCTTCCAGTCCGTGGCCCATGCCGCCGTGGCCATCGGCCTGGAAAGCGCCAACACCGTGCAGATCACGACCGCTGCCCAGGCCCAGGAGGTGCTGGCCCGGGTGCAGCGCCTGGCCACCCAGGCTGCACCGGCCTTACATGCGCTGTCCGGCGCGCTCCAGCACATGGTGGAGAACAAGACGCGGCTGTCGCAGGAGATCCGCGAAGAACTGGCCGACATCGGCCAGTCGCTGCTGACCACCGGTCAGTCGCTGCAGAAGTTCCTGAACCACACCCTGGGACGGTTCGCCCCGCAAACCATGCCGCCCGCAGAGCCGCCGGCCGAAACCCCGGCGGACGCGGCCGCCGCCGCCGAGACGGCCGCCGTGGCCGAAACCACTGCCAAGGCCGAAGCCGAGGCCGCCG
>NZ_BAAJYS010000928.1:0-604 GCF_057543315.1 Acidovorax sp. KPB24-07 | reverse complement strand
CGGGCAAGGCGGGAGGCTCGATGGTGCACGCGCTGGAGGCGCTGTGGCCGGCCGATGCGCCGCTGTCGGGCCTGGTCGTGACCCGCTACGGCCATGTGCCCGAACGGCCGCCCGGGTTGCCGCAGCGCGTGGAGATCGTGGAGGCCGCGCACCCCGTGCCCGATGCGGCGGGCCTGGCGGCGGCCGAGCGCATGCTGGCGCTCACGCAGGGGCTCACGGCCGATGACCTGGTGCTGTGCCTGATCTCGGGCGGCGGCTCCGCACTGCTCACCCTGCCGGCCGATGGCCTGACCCTGGCGGAAAAGCAGCGCATCCACCGCGCGCTGCTGGAAAGCGGCGCCGGCATCGCCGAGATGAACTGCGTGCGCAAGCACCTGTCGCGCATCAAGGGTGGCCGGCTGGCGGCCGCGTGCGCGCCGGCCCGCGTGGTCACCCTGGCCATCAGCGACGTGCCGGGGGACGACCCCGCCGTGATCGCCAGCTGCCCCACGGTGCCCGACGGCACGACCTGCGCCGAGGCGCTGGACATCCTGGCGCGCTACCGCATCGACCTGCCCGCGCCGGTGCATGCGGCGCTGCAGCCGGCGCGCTGGAGACCCCCAAG
>NZ_BAAJYS010000927.1:0-604 GCF_057543315.1 Acidovorax sp. KPB24-07 | reverse complement strand
ACGGCGGCGTTCGCGGGCAGGCGCCCACGGTGCTGATCGGCAAGGGTATCACCTTCGACACGGGCGGCATTTCGATCAAACCCGCGGCCGAGATGGACGAGATGAAGTTCGACATGGGCGGCGCCGCCAGTGTGCTGGGCGTGTTCCGCGCACTGGCCGAACTCAAGCCCTCCATCAACGTGGTGGGCCTCATTCCCGCATGCGAGAACATGCCCGATGGCCGTGCGGTCAAGCCCGGCGACGTGGTCACCAGCATGAGCGGCCAGACCATCGAAGTGCTGAACACCGACGCCGAAGGCCGGCTGGTGCTGTGCGATGCCATTACCTACGCCGCGCGCTTCAAGCCGGCTGCGATGGTGGACATCGCCACCCTGACCGGCGCCTGCGTGGTCGCGTTGGGCGGCCTGCGCAGCGGCCTGTTCGCCACCGACGACGCGCTCGCGCAAAGCCTGCAGGCGGCTGGCGATGCGGCGCTCGACCCGTGCTGGCGCATGCCGCTGGACGACGAATATGGCGAGGGGCTCAAAAGCAACTTCGCCGACATGGGGAATGTGGCCGGGCGGGCTGGCGGCGCCATCACGGCGGCCAAGTTCCTGCAGCGTTT
>NZ_BAAJYS010000926.1:0-605 GCF_057543315.1 Acidovorax sp. KPB24-07 | reverse complement strand
CTGGTGGTGGCCGCGGCGCTGTGGTTCGCCCTGCCCACGCTGCGCAACCCCCACCCGCCGAGCTACGGGCAGGTGCTGCGCTCGCTGGGCACGCTCGCGCGGCGGCACCCCAGGCTGCGCAGCCGGGCGCTGCTGGGCGGACTGTCATTCGCCTCGGTGAGCGTGCTGTTCTCCACCATGGCCCTGATGCTGGCAGGCCCCGCCCACCGCCTGGGCGATGCGCAGATCGGGCTGGTCGGGCTGGCGGGCGTGGCCGGGGCGCTGATGGCCAACGTGGCCGGCCGACTGGCGGACCAGGGGTGCGAGCAGCTCACCACCCGCGTATCGGTGCTGCTGGTGCTGGCCAGCTGGGCGGCGCTGTGGCTCGGGGGCACGTCCATCGTGTGGTTCCTGGTGGGCATGCTGGCGATCGACCTGGCGCTGCAGGGCGTGCACATCAGCAACCAGAACGTGATCTACCAGTTGGCCCCCGAGGCCCGTTCGCGCCTGAACGCGGTCTACATGACCACCTACTTCACCGGGGCGGCGCTGGGCTCGGCGCTCGGCTCCGCCGCCTGGCAGCGCGGCGGGTGGAGCGCCGCGTGCCTGACCGGCGTGGGGGGTGG
>NZ_BAAJYS010000925.1:0-609 GCF_057543315.1 Acidovorax sp. KPB24-07 | reverse complement strand
GCGGCCCTCGCAGTGGATCGCGGCGGTGCGGCGCGCGGGCTACCGGGCCCTGCCGGCCATGGACGCCTTCGCGCGGGCGCAACGCCAAAGTGAGCACCGCCGCGCGCTGTGGCGCTGGCTGGTGGCCGGCTTTTGCATGATGCAGGTGATGATGTACGCGTGGCCCGCCTACGTGGCGCAGCCGGGCGACCTCACGGCCGAGATGGAGCAGCTGCTGCGCTGGGCCTCGTGGGTCATCACGCTGCCGGTGGTCATCTTCGCTTGCGGGTCGTTCTTTGCGAACGCGCTGCGCGACGTGCGCCTGCGCCGGGTGAGCATGGACCTGCCCGTGGCGCTGGGCATGGCCATCACCTTCGGGGTGAGCACGGCGGGCACCTTCGATCCCAGCGGAATCTTCGGGCGCGAGGTGTTCTACGACTCGCTGACCATGTTCGTGTTCTTTTTGCTCACCGGCCGCTGGCTGGAGCTGCGCCTGCGCGACCGCACGGCCGGCGCGCTGGAGGCGGTGATGAACCGCCTGCCCGACAGCGTGGAGCGCCTGCAGGCCAATGGCGCCCTCGTGCGCGTGGCCGTGCGGCGCCTGGCGGTGGGCGACACGGTGCGCGTGCT
>NZ_BAAJYS010000924.1:0-610 GCF_057543315.1 Acidovorax sp. KPB24-07 | reverse complement strand
GTGCAGGTGCTGCATGGCCCCGAGGGCGGGCTGACCGCGCAGGAGGAAGACCTGGCGCTGGCCCACGGCTTCGCGCCGGCCAGCCTGGGCGCGCGTGTTCTGCGGGCCGAGACCGCTTCGGTCGCCGCGCTGGCGCAGCTGGCCTTCGAATGACGACGGAACACTGAACAGGACGGCATGGAGAGCACTGTGTTGGCGGCCGAGGCGCCGTGGCCTGGAGGGGCGGAGAACGAGGGCGGGCTGTTCGACTTTTTCCGGGATGCCGATGCGGCCGGCGATTCGGCCCTGCTGTGGCGCATTGCGCGCGAGCAGGCCGTCACCCAGGCGCTGAGCGGGCTGTTCCACGGCCCGGCGGCGCTGGTGCAGCTGCGGCTGTGGGCCTTTTTGCAGCTGGCGCGCCAGGGCGAGGCCACGCTGGCGCGCGAGCGCATCGACGAGATCTTCCACGCCCTGCGCCCGGAGGCGCTGGACACCGTGCTCAAGCGCTTTCGCGACGTGGGCCTGCTGGCCTGGGACGACAGCGCCCGCACCTATGCGCTGCCGCCGCTCGCGCAGCGTGTGGCCGGCCTGCTGGCGCCCCTGGCCAGCGACGGCGGCGGGGACGAGGACG
>NZ_BAAJYS010000923.1:0-611 GCF_057543315.1 Acidovorax sp. KPB24-07 | reverse complement strand
GCCCCAGGCCCCGCCGCACGCCCTCGCCCAACAGCGGCTGGCCCATGGCTGCCATGGCGCTGGCCCTGGGCGTGCGCCTGGCCAAGCCCGGCGTGTACACGCTCAACGGCGAAGGGCGGGGCGCCGCCGCCAGCGATACGCCGCAGGCGGCGCGCTGGGCATCGAAAGTGGTCGTCGCCGGCGGATTGATTGCCATGATTGCTCACTTTTCAATAGCATTGTGGGTGCTGCAATGGATGTGACGGCGCACGCCCCCCTGCATGGCGGCCCGGACGCCCTGGGCGTGCCGCAGCACGACTTTTCCACCAACAGCAACGCCTGCGGCCCGTGCCCCGAGGCGGTCCAGGCGCTGCGCGAAGCCGATGCCCGGCATTACCCCGACCCGGCCTACACCGCATTGCGCGAGCGCCTGGGCGCCTTCCACGGCGTGGCGCCGGCGCGCATCGTGATCGCGGGCAGCGCGAGCGAATTCATCCACCGCATCACCGCCTTCGCCGCCCGGCGGGGCGTGCGGGCCGTGGCGGTGCCGGTGCATGGCTATGGGGACTACACGCGCGCGGCGCAGGCCTGGGGGCTGGACGTGCGGCCCGCCGCGCACGGTGCCGACCCGG
>NZ_BAAJYS010000922.1:0-613 GCF_057543315.1 Acidovorax sp. KPB24-07 | reverse complement strand
CCTGCCCCCGGCGGGTGCCGCCGGCTCGGTCACCGTGCAGGCCGGCGATACCGCGGGCCGCCTGGCCGCCGCCAACCGCCCCGCTGGCGTGTCGCTCGACCAGATGCTGGTGGCGATGATGCGTTCCAACCCCGACGCCTTCATCCGTGGCAATGTGAACCGGCTGAAATCGGGCGCGGTGCTGCAACTGCCCGATGAAACCCAGGCACGGGCCACTCCCCCCGGCGAGGCACGCCAGATCATTGCCGCGCAAAGCCGCGACTTCAACGAATTCCGCCGCCGCCTGGCCGGTGCCGCACCCTCCGCCGAGGTGGCCGCCGCCGAGCGTTCGGCCAGCGGCAAGGTCCAGACCCAGGTCGAGGACCGCAAGCCCGCCACGGCCGCGCCAGACAAGCTCACCCTGTCCAAGGGCGCCGTGCAAGGCCAGAAGGCTGCTGAAGACCAGGTGGCCAAGGACAAGCAGGCCAGCGCCGCATCGGCGCGCATGGCCGAGCTGTCGAAGAACATCTCCGACCTGAACAAGCTCGGAACCGCCTCCGCGCCGGTGTCCACGGGCTCCGGCAGCGCGCCCGCAGCCACCGCCAGCGCCGCGACGGGGCGCAGCCGTGGCCAC
>NZ_BAAJYS010000921.1:0-613 GCF_057543315.1 Acidovorax sp. KPB24-07 | reverse complement strand
CTTCGGTGCGGCCGTGCCCGCAGCGCCCGCGAAAGGCGCCAGCGGCAACCGCTACGCGCTCTGGGCCCTGGGGTTCGTGGCCGCGGCCGGCCTGCTGGGCAGCGTGCTGCTGTGGCAGCGCCTGAACACCATCCAGGAGCAGCTGGCGCGACAGACCGCCGACTCCGGCACCCAGGCCATCGAAGCCCGCACCCTCGCCCACCAGGCACTGGACGTCTCGCGCGAAACCGCAGCGCGGCTCACCGTGAACGAAACCCGCGTGAGCGAAGTGGCCCTTCAGCGCGCCCAGCTCGAGGAGCTGATGCAGAGCCTGTCGCGCTCGCGCGACGAGAACCTGGTGGTGGACATCGAATCCGGCATCCGCCTGGCCCAGCAGCAGGCCCAGCTGACCGGCAGTCTGGAGCCGCTGGTGGCCGCCCTCAAGAGCGCCAACCAGCGCATCGAACGCGCAGCCCAGCCTCGCCTCGCGCCCCTGTCGCGTGCCATCGGCCGCGACCTGGAGCGCATCGGCGCCGCCCAGGTGACCGACACCGCCGGCCTGCTCGCGCGGCTCGACGATCTGGTGCGACAAGTGGACGAGCTGCCCCTGCAGAACGCCGTCGCCCAGGCCGCG
>NZ_BAAJYS010000920.1:0-614 GCF_057543315.1 Acidovorax sp. KPB24-07 | reverse complement strand
GGCCAGCCGGCCGTTGCGCGCCTGCGGCTGACCGGCCGGCCACGCCGGCCTGGTCTCCCGGCTCAGGCCAGCAGCCGCAGGCTGCCGGGGCACAGCGTCTGCACCAGCTCTTCCATGCCTTCGACCAGGGCGCTCACCAGGGCATTCGGGCCTTCGGCGGGCAGGTCTTCGGCGAACACGATGGCCTGGCTCAGCACCGACTCCTCCAGCACCACGGGCGGCAGGCCGTGCTGCTGCAGCGCCCAGTCCATGGCCATGAGGGCGGCCGGGCCGTTGCCCTCGTCGAAGGGGCGCAGGCTGACCAGGGCCTGGTACAGGCGCGCGGCCCGCTCCACGGCCTCCAGGCGGGTCAGCGCGGGATAGACCGCATCGGCCGGCGAGATCCAGGCCGACAGCGTTTCCAGGTGGCGCGTGAGCGAGGCCGCCATGGGATAGGCGCGCTGATCGCCCGCACCCGGCGTGAGGAAGCGGGGGGCGAGCACGCCCGGGTCGCCGAAGACGGTGGAGCCCGAGGTGCCCGCAGCCAGCCGCTGGAATTCGCGCGTGCGCGCCCGGGGCCCGCCGGCCGGGCCAGCCGTTCAGGCGCCAGCCGATCTCCAGCAGCCGCTCGGGTG
>NZ_BAAJYS010000919.1:0-615 GCF_057543315.1 Acidovorax sp. KPB24-07 | reverse complement strand
CAGGGCATCGGCAGCCGGCCGGGCAAGGCCGCGGCAGGCCGAGCGTCGGCGGGCACGGCCTGCGCGGACAGCCAGGCGGTGACCGCACTCACGTCTTCGGGTACGAGCTGGCGGGCCACATGGGCCATGCAATCGGGCGCCTGGGCACGCCGCTGGCCGGTCTGCCAGGCGCCAATCTGGCTGTTGAGGTAATCGCGCGGCAATCCCAGCAGGCCCGGAATCGCCGGTGCCACGCCGGTCATGGCGGACCCATGGCACTGCACGCAGGCCGGAATGCCCAGCGCCGCATCCCCCTGGCGCACCAGCGTGCGCCCGCGCTCCAGGGCCGCAGGAGTCGCCTGGGTCGGGGGCGGCGGCGTGTAGGGCAGGTCCAGCGCGGCGAAATGCGCGGCGATCTCGCGCAGGTAGTCGTCAGTCATGTGCTCCAGCAGGTAGGCCATTTGCGGATAGCTGCGGCGGCCGTCCCGAAAATTGAGCAGTTGGTGGTAGAGGTAGCCCGCCGGCTTGCCGGCGATGCGCGGAAAGTAGCCCTCCTGGGTGGCGCGCCCTTCCCGGCCGTGGCAGGCGGTGCAAGCCAGCACGCGGTCGCCCAGGGCAGGAGCGGCCGGCCCGTCG
>NZ_BAAJYS010000918.1:0-619 GCF_057543315.1 Acidovorax sp. KPB24-07 | reverse complement strand
CTGCCGCGATGCGCCGGCGTGGCACGGTGCCGGGCGCCTCCACCATGCGCGTGCTGCGGGCCTGCGCCGTCTGTGCGAGTTCGCCGATCAGCGTGGCCTCGGGCAGGTTCTTCCAGTAGCGCGTGGGCATCTCCTTGCGCATCATGTCCAGCTTCAGGCGCGCAGGATTGAAGATGTTCCGGTAGTAGGTGAGCCACAGCGCCTCGCCCGCATCCGGTGGCGGCGCGTCGCTGCGCTGCGCTGCCGGGCCCCGGTGCAGCCGCTGGCCGTCCCAGTGCACGCTGGCGTCCGGCGTGAGGATGGCCCAGCGCATCTGGGTGAAGCGGCGTGCGAAGAACGGCGCGTTGGCCTCGGTGATCCAGTGGTCCGGCTCGAACCAGGCGATGTGCAGCGTGCCGCCGTCGGGCTCGGGCACGGGCCGGAACCGCACGAAGGCGCGCATCTTGTGCATGTCGCGCTTCACGGCGCGTTCCAGGTGCTGCAGCCGCAGGCGGTCGGGGTCCAGCGGGTCGTGGCGCAGGCCCGGCTCGTGCGCGAGCCGCCACAGCAGCCGGTACATCAGCGCGAAGCGGCCGGGGTCGCGGTGCAGCACCACGCGCTCGCACCGCTGCAGGAACTC
>NZ_BAAJYS010000917.1:0-619 GCF_057543315.1 Acidovorax sp. KPB24-07 | reverse complement strand
TGCCCACGCCGCGCGTGCCGTGCGGCGGGTACTGCGTGGCGGCGGCGATGGCGCGGGCCTGCTCGGCCGTGTCCACCATGGGCACGAGCAGGGTGCGCGCGCCAATGTCCAGCATCTGCTTGATGAGCGCGGTGCTGCCTTCCACCACGCGCACCACCGGCTGGGCGGGCTGCGCGGACACGGCCTGCAGCGTGGCCAAGGTGCTGCGCACGTCGTTGGGTGCGTGCTCGCCATCGATCAGCAGCCAGTCGTAGCCGGTGGTGGCCGCGGCCTCGGCCAGGTACGGGTCGGCCATCGACAGCCACAGGCCGATCTGGGGCCGGCGGGCGGCGAGGGCGGATTTGAAGGGGTTGTGTGCGGGCATGGTGCGGGTCGTGCGTGAAGCGAAGGGGAAGAAGAACGAAGGGTAGCCGGCCGGGCTCAGACCCCGGCCAGCAGGTGGCCGGGCGGCAGCGGCCGGCCCTGCAGGTGGTCCACGATGTTGCGCGCCGTGGCGATGGCCACGCGCAGCGCGGCATCGCGCGTCACGCCGGCGACGTGGGGCGTCAGCAGCACCTGGGGCAGGGCGTGGAGCGGGTGCTCCAGGGGCAGGGGTTCGGTGTCGAAGGTGTCCAGCCCC
>NZ_BAAJYS010000916.1:0-621 GCF_057543315.1 Acidovorax sp. KPB24-07 | reverse complement strand
CCAGCTGGAACGGGCCGTACCACAGCGGAAACTCCAGCAGGCTGTGCACGCCCACGATGGCCAGCACGCCCCAGGCCAGCTGCCGCACCGGATCGGTCTCGCGCCAGGGGGCCAGGCGCCACGCGCCCCAGAGCGCCAGCAGGCACAGCCCGCCCGCCACGGGCAAGCCCAGCTCGACGGCCAGGTGCAGCGGCAGGTTGTGGGCGTTGTCCAGCAGCACGCAAAAGCGCTCGCCCGGGAACAGCGTGCTGTAGTGGGCATAGGCCATCTCGCCCCAGCCCCAGCCGGTCCAGGGCTTTTGCGCGATCAGGTGAAGCATGTTGGACCACAGCACGGTGCGGCTGACGCAGCCTTGGCCCTCGTCCGCGAGCCGCTGGAACAGCCCGTCCATCGACACGCCCGCCCAGCGCTCCAGCATCCAGGGCAGCGCCCAGGCCGCCAGCGCGTACAGCAGCCCCCCCGTGGCGGCGAAGGCCAGGGGCAGGCCGCCCAGGGAGCGGCGCCAGAGCACCAGCAGCCCGAGCATCACGCCCCATTCGAGGATGCCGGTGCGCGAGGCGGTGGCCGCATCCGCCGTGCTGATGAGCATCAGCGCCCAGGCGGCCAGCACGCCCGCGGCCA
>NZ_BAAJYS010000915.1:0-622 GCF_057543315.1 Acidovorax sp. KPB24-07 | reverse complement strand
CCCCCCTCGCCCCCCGCCGGCGCCTGCGCAGCGCGAGCCCCGCTCGCTGCAGGCGCGGCTGCTGCGCCACGTGCTGGTGCCTCTGGGCCTGACGTGGCTGGTGGGCACGGCCGGCTCGGTGCTGCTGGCCAATGCCTTCACCCAGCGCGCGTTCGACCGCTCACTGCTCGACGATGCCTACGCGGTGGCCGCCAACGTGCGCGCCAAGGGCGACGCGCTCGATTTCGCGCTCACCTCGCGCGAGGTCAAGGCCGTGCTGTTCGACCAGGTGGAGACGGTGTACTTCGCGGTGCTGCGGCCCGATGGCTCCATGCTGGCGGGCAATGCCGGCGGCATGCCGGTGCCGCCGCCGCGCGGCGACGAGGCCTACCGGTTCTCCGACATCCAGTTCCATGGCCGGGCGCTGCGCGCGGTGCGGCTTGATGTGCGCGAGCCCCTGCCGTTCGAGGTCGTCACCGCGCAGACCGTGCACAGCCGCAGCGCCATGCTGCGCAGCGTGCTGCTGTACTCGGGCGTGTCGCAACTGCTGCTGCTGGTGGCGCTGGCCGTGTGGCTGCGCCGCGCCATCCAGCGCGACCTGCAGCCCCTGGCCGCGTTCCAGCAGGCGCTGGACCGGCGCGAC
>NZ_BAAJYS010000914.1:0-624 GCF_057543315.1 Acidovorax sp. KPB24-07 | reverse complement strand
TACCTCGCCCGCTTCGGCTATGCCACCCATGCGGCGGCGCGATGCGCAGACCCTGCGCCGAGCGCATGGCCGCGCAGGCCATGGACCTCGTCGTGCTGGACATCATGCTGCCCGGCACCGACGGCATCACCCTGGCGCGCGAGCTGCGCGAGCGCTCGGCCGTGCCATCATCATGCTCACCGCGCGCGCCAACCCGTACGACTGCGTGCTCGGGCTGGAAATGGGCGCCGACGATTACATGAGCAAGCCCTTCGAGCCGCGCGAGCTGGTCGCCCGCATCCAGAACGTGCTGCGGCGCGCGGCGGGCCGTCCCGCGGCCGAGCCCGCGGTGCCGGACGACGTGGTGCGCTTCGACGGCTGGGCGCTGCACAGCGTGGAGCTCCATCTCGTCTCGCCGTCCGGCGTCACCGTGCCGCTCACCAATGCCGAATACCGCCTGCTGTGCACCTTCCTGCGCATGCCGCGGCGCGTGTGCAGCCGCGACCAGCTCATGGAGCATGCGCGCGGCCGCACCATGGATTCGTTCGAGCGCAGCATCGACCTGCTGGTCTCGCGCCTGCGCCACAAGCTGTCGGACGACCCGCGCGCACCCGCCTTCATCCGCACGGTGCGCGGCGTGGGCTA
>NZ_BAAJYS010000913.1:0-625 GCF_057543315.1 Acidovorax sp. KPB24-07 | reverse complement strand
GCGAGCGGCTGCGCAGCGCACGCGACGGTCTGCCCGGGCATGCCGCCGCGCTGGCGCAGCTGCAGGCCTGCGCGGACCGCTTCGACTTCGACGCCCTGGCCCACCTACTGCGAGAACCCGAACATGACGAACTCCCCTGACAGCGTGCAGGCCGCCGCCCCGCGCCGCGTCATCCTGGTGGTGGACGATGCACTGGACACCCTGCGCATGCTGTGCGATGCGCTGGCAGGCGAAGGCTATGCCGTGCTGGCCGCGCGCGATGCCGACGAGGCCATCGAGCGCTTCGAGGTGACCGTGCCCGATGGCGTGCTGCTCGATGCGGTGATGCCCGGCACCGACGGCTTCGCGCTGTGCCGCCGCATCAAGGCCACGCCGCCGTGGGCGCACGTGCCCATCGTCTTCATGACCGGGCTGTCGGAGACCGAGCAGATCCTGCGCGGCTTTGCCAGCGGCGGCGTGGACTATGTGGTCAAGCCCCTGCGCATTCCCGAGGTGATGGCCCGCCTGGCCACGCACGTGGCCAACGCGCAGGCCGCCCGGCTGGCGCGCGAGGCCGTGGACGTGGCGGGCCTGGGCGTGGTCGTGCTCGATGGCCAGGACCGCATCGCCTGGCGCTCGCCGCAGG
>NZ_BAAJYS010000912.1:0-625 GCF_057543315.1 Acidovorax sp. KPB24-07 | reverse complement strand
CCTTCGTGCCGCGCGATGCGGGCCGGCCGACCGCCACGCCCCTGCGGCAGGAGCTGGCCGTGCTCGCCCGCGCCCAGGTGTGGCTGGGCCTGGGCATCACGGTGTTCGGCTTCGCCGGCGTGTTCGCGCTCTACACCTATGTGGAGCCGCTGCTCACCCAGGTGACGCACATGGACGGCGCGTGGGTGGCCCTCACGCTGCTGCTGTTCGGCGCGGGCCTGGCGGCCGGCAACCTGCTGGGCGGCAAACTGGCCGACCGGGGCGTGATGCGGGCGCTGGCGATGTCCATCGGCGCCCTGATGCTGGTGCTGGTGGCCGGCCGCTGGGCGTTCGGCCATGCCGGCCTCGCCATGGCCTACGTGGTGGTGCTGGGCACCGCCGCCTTCGCCACCGTGGCGCCCATGCAGATGCGCGTGCTGCAGCAGGCGGGGCCCGAAGGCGCCACGCTGGCCTCCAGCCTCAACATCTCGGCCTTCAACCTGGGCAACGCCATCGGCGCGTGGCTGGGCGGGCTGGCGATCGCCCAGGGCCTGGGCCTGCTCTCGGTGACCTGGGTGGCCGCCGCCCTCGCGGCGCTGGGGCTGGCGCTGGTGGGCGCGAGCACCCACCGCGACGGACGCGCCCC
>NZ_BAAJYS010000911.1:0-628 GCF_057543315.1 Acidovorax sp. KPB24-07 | reverse complement strand
GCGCAGCCATTCGCCGTCGTAGCGCAGCTTGGTGGCCTCGGCGAGGCGCCAGGTGAACGCCGGCGCCAGCATGTCGCGGCGCGTGCGCACCTGCTCGCGAAAACTGCCCTTGTCCTCGCCCACGGCGGTGAGGCGGTAGGCGATGCGCGCGGGTTCGCCCGACTCCGGCGCGGTGCCTGCCGGCGCATCCAGCGGGCCGCCGAGCGTGAGCACGGCGCGCCTTGTGTTCCAGCGGCCCAGGCTCGCCTCGATCGTGCGCAGCGGCTCCCACGGCGCGGGCTGCGTCACCACGTTGAGCGTGCCGCCGGGCTCGGACACGCCGTACAGCGCCGCCACGGGCCCGCGCAGGAACTCGAAGCGCTCCACGTTGGCCGTGTCGCGCGGCGCGTTGTAGCCCCGGTTGCCGGCCATGCCGTTGCGCAGCAGGCTCATGCCGGTGTCCTCGTGGCCGGCGAAGCCGCGCAGGGCGATGTTGTCCCAGGTGCCGCCGAAGTCGTTCTGGCGCGATACGCCGGGCACGTAGTCGAGCGCGTCGTCCAGGCGCGTGGCGCCCAGGGCGTCCAAGGTCGGGCGTGGCAGGGTGGACAGGGCCTGCGGCACCGCGAGCGCGGGCGTGGCCGTGCGCGTG
>NZ_BAAJYS010000910.1:0-630 GCF_057543315.1 Acidovorax sp. KPB24-07 | reverse complement strand
AATACGCCGACGGCCTGCTGGAAAAGTCGCACGGTGCGCTCGACAAGTTCAAGGGCGTGCCGGTGCTCGAGCAGCAGCAGCCACGCGGCGGCGAGGCCCGGCGCATCGAAGGCCAGCGCACCGCCACCGCGTTCACCTACGCCCTGCCGGCGCCGGCCGACACGCTGTTCGCCGAGGCGCCGTATCCGCTGATCGACCGCACCAAGGCCGGCCAGCCACCGCTGCTGTGGCGTCCCGCCGCGCGCTGGGTGGCCAGCCTGGCGCAGCCCGTGGCCGCCACTGCGCCGCTGGACGTGGTGCCCACCGGCAAGGCGGGCGAACTGCGCGTGGTGTTCAACGGCAAGCCGCTGCCCAAGGCCCAGGTGACCCTGGTATCGCCCTCGGGCTGGGCTCGCGAGGCCGCCACGAATGCCGAAGGCACGGTGCACTTCGAGCTGCCCTGGAAGGGCCAGTACGTGGCCGAGGTCAAGCACAGCGACAAGCAGCCCGGCGAACACGCAGGCGAGAAGTACGGCGAGGCCAGCTACCTCACGACGCTCACCTTCGTGCAGGCGGCCGGCATGGAATCGCCCCCGCTGCCCGCCCCGGCCGCGCACTGACCGCCGCGCCGGCCCGGCGCTGACCGGCCCA
>NZ_BAAJYS010000909.1:0-631 GCF_057543315.1 Acidovorax sp. KPB24-07 | reverse complement strand
CGCCCGCCCTGGTCGACGCCGCCCTCGCCCGGCTGCGCACCGGCGGCTACAACTACACGCTGGAGCCCGGCGTGTACGGCCAGCACACCGCCGACGCGTTCTGGTTCGACATCAAGGAAGGCTTTTGCGAACACATCGCCTCGGCCTTCGTCGTGCTGATGCGGGCGATGGACATCCCCGCGCGCATCGTCACCGGCTACCAGGGCGGCGAACGCAACGGGGTCGACGGCTACTGGACCGTGCGCCAGAGCGATGCGCACGCCTGGGCCGAGGTCTGGCTCGAAGGCCGCGGCTGGGTGCGCGTGGACCCGACCGGCGCCGTCTCGCCCGGCCGCATCGGCGCCTTCCAGCGCCTGCAGGCCCCGCGCGGCGTGTTCGGCAACGCCATGGACACCATGATCAGCCCCGGCATGGTGCAGCAGATGCGCGCCGTGTGGGAGGCCGTCAACAACGGCTGGAACCAGTGGGTGCTCAACTACACCCAGGGCCGCCAGCTCGACATGCTGAAAGCCCTGGGCATCGAATCGCCCAGCTGGGAAGACCTGGCCCGGGCCCTGGGCGGGCTGGCCGCGCTGGCCGCGCTCGTGGGCGCCGGCTGGACGCTGTGGGAGCGCAGCCAGCACGACCCCTG
>NZ_BAAJYS010000908.1:0-631 GCF_057543315.1 Acidovorax sp. KPB24-07 | reverse complement strand
CCCACCTCGTCTACGGCGGGCAGCGCGCCAACGAGTTCGCCATGCGGCTGGCCGGCGCTCGTACGAGGAAGTCGCCCGGGCCGGCGGCGGCATCGTCGCCTCGGTGCGGGCCACGCGCGAGGCCAGCGAAGACGAATTGTTCGACCTCGCCCTGCCGCGCCTGTCGGCGCTGCTCGACGAAGGCGTGTGCGCCATCGAAATCAAGTCCGGCTACGGCCTGGCGACCGCGCACGAGCGCAAGCAGCTGCGCGCGGCCCGGCGCCTGGGCGAGGCCACCGGCACCACGGTGCGCACCACGTTCCTGGGCGCGCACGCGCTGCCGCCCGAATACGCCGGCCGCAGCCAGGACTACATCGACCACGTGTGCCAGGAGATGCTGCCCGCGCTCGCGGCGGAAGGGCTGGTCGATGCGGTGGATGTGTTCTGCGAGCGCATCGCCTTCTCGCTGGCCGAGACCGAGCAGGTCTTTCAGGCGGCGCAGCGGCTGGGCCTGCCGGTCAAGCTGCATGCCGAGCAGCTCTCCGACATGGGCGGTGCGGCGCTCGCCGCGCGCTATGGCGCCTTGTCGTGCGACCACATCGAGCACCTGTCCGCCGAGGGCATCGCCGCCATGCGGGCCGCCGGCACGGTG
>NZ_BAAJYS010000907.1:0-632 GCF_057543315.1 Acidovorax sp. KPB24-07 | reverse complement strand
GAACCCGCACCCGCGGGCGTCCCGGCTGCCAGCGCATCCACGCCCACGCCTACCGCCCGCCTGCCCGAGGTGACCGTCACCGGCAACCCGCTGGGCGCCGCCACCGTGATCGCGCCGGCCGCGCAGCTGTCGGGCGATGCGCTCACCCTGCGCACCCAGTCCACCCTGGGCGAGACGCTGGACGGCCTGCCGGGCGTGAGCAGCACCTACTTCGGCCCCAATGCCAGCCGCCCCATCATCCGCGGGCTGGACGGCGACCGCATCCGCATCCTGCAAAACAGCGGCGCCACGCTGGACGCCTCGGCCCTGAGCTTCGACCATGCCGTGCCCACCGAGGCGCTGGTGACCGAGCGCATCGAGGTCCTGCGCGGCCCGGCGGCGCTGCTGTACGGCGGCAGCGCCGTGGGCGGCGTGGTCAACGTGATCGACAACCGCATTCCCCGCGAGCCCATCAACGGCGTGGCCGGCAAGGCCGAGGCGGCGGCCGCCACGGGCAACGGCGAGCGCTCGGGCGGCGCGATGGTGGAGGGCGGCAACGACCGCTATGCGCTGCACGTGGACGTGTTCGACCGCGACACCGACGACGTGCGCGCCCCGGCCGACCTGGCCTGCGAAAAGCCCGGCTCGCCGGG
>NZ_BAAJYS010000906.1:0-632 GCF_057543315.1 Acidovorax sp. KPB24-07 | reverse complement strand
CACCGTCCGGCGCCTGCGCGCCGGCCACGCCGCAGGCCAGCAGGCAGGCGAATGCGAGGGGGATGGCTTTCATGCGGGGGTCCTCAAAAAGGCGGCGAACGGCGGCCGGGCGCCCTGCCCGGCCGGTGCGATTGTCGCAGCGCCCCGCCGCGCAGGGGCGCATGCGACGGATCGAATCGCGATCAATGCTGGTGCTTCATGCCGCAGAACTTGCCGATGGCCAGGCCCTTGCACGCCGCCTGCAGTTCCTTCTCGCAGGTGTCGTGGCCCTTGCCGGATTCCAGGCACTTGGCGGCGGCCTCGTGCGCGGCGGCCATGGCGCGGTGGCGCTGGATGTCGGCCTGGGTATCGGCGTCGGAATGCTGCTGCGCCTGGGCGGCAACGGCGGCCAGCAGCAAGAGCGGTGCGAGCGCCAGGGCGCGGAGTCGGGAGGTGGCGGTCATGGAAGAAGTCCTTTCATTCAGGAGGTGGGTGACAAAAACAGGGGAAAGGGTTCGGGGGACGTCCAGGCATCGAGGCATCCAGGCATTCCAGGTCAGGGCCGCGCCAGCAGGTCGGCCACGTCCACCCGGTACGCCTGCACGGCCGGCAGCAGGGCCGCCACCGCCGCCACGGCCACCGCGAGGCCGGGC
>NZ_BAAJYS010000905.1:0-635 GCF_057543315.1 Acidovorax sp. KPB24-07 | reverse complement strand
GTCCGCAGGGCCACCCGGCCCCTGCTGCCGGGCGGGGGGCGGTCCGGCGGCGGGCCGGAAAACCATTTGCTCCTTATTTAATAGCAATCAGGGCAATGAATCCACAGGCATGGTGGCCTTTTTGCCCGCAGCGGCGAAAACGGGTTCGCCAGGCCGTCAATGCCTGCGCGGTGGCGCCGGTTCCGGCCTGCGGGCGATGGGCGAGAATCGCGGCTTTGGCTTCAGGCCCTCAGCGCACCCACCGTGCCGGATTCCTCCACCCACCTTCCAGGTCCAGGCGCCACCGCCTCGCCCCCGTCCAACGCCACCGCCATGACGCCGCTGGAGCGCCGCTCCAGCCTCGCGCTGGCGCTGATCTTCGCGCTGCGCATGCTGGGGCTGTTCCTCGTGCTGCCCGTGTTCGCGCTCGAAGCGCGCAAATACCCGGGCGGCGACGATCCCGCGCTCGTCGGCCTGGCCATGGGCATCTACGGCCTCACGCAGGCGGTGCTGCAGCTGCCGCTGGGCATGGCGTCCGACCGCTTCGGGCGCAAGCGCGTGATCGTGCTGGGCCTGGCCGTGTTCGCCGCCGGCAGCCTGCTGGCGGCGCTGGCCGACTCGCTCACCGGGCTGCTGGCTGGCCGGGCGCTGCAGGG
>NZ_BAAJYS010000904.1:0-639 GCF_057543315.1 Acidovorax sp. KPB24-07 | reverse complement strand
GACTGCGTCGAGCGCACCTCGGCCTGCCGGAAGGCAGCGCCCTGCCCTTCGTGGTCCTGCAGCCAGCGAAGGTAGCCGTCGCGCAGGGCCGGCCAGCCGGAGGCGAACGGCAGGAACTCGCCCGATGCCAGCCGCTGCGCGTGGGTGACGGCCTCGGCCGCGGCATCCATGAGCGCGCGGCGCGCCGGCAAGACTTCGGTGGGCGCCGCCTGCAGCGCCTCGTGGAAGTGCTGGAGTACGGCATGCAGCCAGTTGCCGAAATCCCGCTTGCCCACTTCGGCGCCCAGCTCGTCGGATTCCTGCAGGCCCAATTGGCGCAACGCGAAGAAGCGGTAGGGGCAGTGGCGCAGATCGGAATAGGCGGTGGAGGACAACTGCAGCACGGGCAGGGCCTCGCCCGTCGGCATCGGCCGGGGCACGGGTGCAAGCGGCACTTCGCGCGCACTTCGCGGATCGGTGCCGGCGCGGGCCTGCCCGGCAAGCTGCAGGGCCAGCACCAGCGGACTGGCCAGCAAAGGCTCGCCGCCCTCGTCGCCACTGCGCCACAGCACATCCACGTGGGCGGTGCACAAGGCATTGCGCCAGGCCGCGCGCTGGGCGGCTTCCAGCGCCTCGCGGGTGGCAGGCCCAGGCCCTCGC
>NZ_BAAJYS010000903.1:0-639 GCF_057543315.1 Acidovorax sp. KPB24-07 | reverse complement strand
CCGGCGCGGCGCGTGCATCGTGCTGGCCTCGCGCGATGCGGGCACCCTGTCGGCGGTGGCGCTGGCCTGCCGGGCCGAGGGCGGCACCGCCATTGGCGTGCCCACCGACGTGACCGATCCCCAGGCCGTACAGGCCCTGCGGGCCAAGGCGCTGCGCCATTTCGGCCACATCGACGTGTGGGTGAACAGCGTGGGCGTGGGCGCCGTGGGGCGTTTCGAAGACGTGCCCGTGGCCGCGCACCGCCGCGTGCTGGAGTCCAACCTGCTGGGCCACCTGCACGGCGCGCACGTCGTGCTGCCGCACTTTCGCGAACGCGGCCGCGGCACGCTGGTCAACCTCATCTCGATGGGCGGCTGGGTGCCCGCGCCCTATGCGGCGGCCTACACCGCGAGCAAGTTCGGCCTGCGCGGGCTGTCGGAAAGCCTGCGCGCCGAGGTGTCCGACCTGCCCCACGTGCATGTGTGCGACGTGGCCCCCACCTTCGTCGATTCGCCGGGCCTCTCGCACGGCGCCAACTACACAGGCCGCAGCATCCGGCCGCCGCTGCCCATGGTGGACCCGCGCCGCGTGGCCGATGCCATCGTGGGCCTGTCCACCCGCCCGCGCGACGTGACCTGGCTCGGCGCGCCCGCGCTGCC
>NZ_BAAJYS010000902.1:0-639 GCF_057543315.1 Acidovorax sp. KPB24-07 | reverse complement strand
GTCCACGCCGGTCTCGGCCAGGGCGCGCAGGCCTTCGAGCGTCACGCCGCCGGAGATCTCCAGGATGGCGCGGCCGGCGTTCCGGCGCACGGCCTCGTGCAGCATCGGGAGCGGCATGTTGTCCAGCAGCAGCATCGTCGCGCCGGCATCCAGCGCCTCCTGCAGCTGCTCCAGCGTCTCGACCTCGATCTCCACGAAGGCTGCCTGCGCGGCCACGGCCTGCGCGGCGCGCAGCACGGCCGCCACGCCACCGGCGGCGGCGATGTGGTTTTCCTTGATGAGCACCGCGTCGTGCAGGCCGATGCGGTGGTTGGTGCCGCCGCCGGTGCGAACGGCGTATTTCTGCGCCAGCCGCAGGCCGGGCAGGGTCTTGCGCGTATCGACGATCTGCGCCCGCGTGCCGCGCACGGCCTCCACGTAGGTCGCCGTCTTGGTCGCCACGGCCGACAGCAGCTGCAGGAAGTTCAGCGCCGTGCGCTCGGCGCTCAGCAGCGCGCGGGCGCGGCCCTCCACCTCCAGCACCACCTGGTCGGGCGCGCAGCGCTCGCCTTCCTGCACGTGCCACACGATGCGCGCGGCCGGGTCCAGGGCCCGCACGGCCGCCTCGGCCCAGGCCGCCGCAGATCACCGCGCTTTTCG
>NZ_BAAJYS010000901.1:0-641 GCF_057543315.1 Acidovorax sp. KPB24-07 | reverse complement strand
CTGGGCGCACAGCCTGGGCCGCGGCCGCGCGGTGCGCATGGCGCTCGACCAGACGCTGAGCGACGAATCCGCAGCGCTGGCCGATGGGGCGGAAGTGGCGTTCTTTCCGCCCGTCACGGGCGGCTGAAGGCCGGCGCGCCCGTGGCCTGACGCGCCCCTTTTCGATGCCTGCTTCCGACGCGCCCCTTTTGCCGTTGCTGCAGGCCCTGGAGGTGGAGTTGCACCGGCCGGCCGCGCGCCAGGACGCCGCCCGGCTGGACGCACTGCTGCACGACGACTTCCGCGAGTTCGGCCGCTCCGGCGCGGTCTACACCAAGGCGGACGTCCTCTCGCAACTGCCGGCCCAGGCGCAGCATGCCGTGGTGGTCGCGGACCGTTTCGAGGTCCGGCGTCTCGGTGAGTTCGCCGCGCTGCTCACGTACCGATCGGCGCAGCGGTTGGACGACGGAACCCTGGAGCGGTGGACGCTGCGCACTTCGGTGTGGGAGCGGTCTGCGCGCGGGTGGCAAATGTGCTTCCACCAGGGCACGCCTGCCGCGCCCGAAGGCCCCGGCGAATCCGAGCCCCCGACGGCACGGGCCGAAGGGGGTGCCGCCGCCTTGATGGCGGCGGCCCGAGGCCCGTCGCCCGCAGGCTCTTAA
>NZ_BAAJYS010000900.1:0-644 GCF_057543315.1 Acidovorax sp. KPB24-07 | reverse complement strand
AGCTGCTCCTGCAGCAGCGCCTCGATCCCGCTGCCTTCGTCGAAGTAGTCGCGGGTGACGACCACGTTGAACGGCAGCGCCGGGTTCCCGAAGATGAGCACGTTCACGCTGCGGTCGATGAAGCCGTCGGAGGGCAGCTCGAACGCCGCCTCCTGGATGTGGTATTGCATGGATGGATTCCTAGGCTGCTGCCGGCGATGCCGGTGGGTCAGCAGTTCATGTTGATGGGCTTGCCGAACTCGTCGAGGCTTTCCGTGAAGCGCAGCAGGCCCTTGCGCACGCCGACGATCTCGATGTCCCCGTCCTTGGTGAGCTTGATGTAGGCCTTGCCCTTGCCGCACACCAGGGTGATGCTGTCGGCCGCCTCCAGGCGGATGTGCTGTCCGGCATCGACCAGGACCGAATCCTGCGTGGCCTTGATGTTGACGTTCTCGTGGCCCAGCACGCTCGCATCGAGCGTCTTGGACGCCATGGTGATGTTCTGGTTGGCCGTGAGGTTCATGTGGCCGGCCTGCGCCTCGGAGGCCACGTCGCCCTGGGTCACCGTGTTGCGCTGCCCGCCCTGGGCGACGTGGGTGAGCATGCCGCCCTTGGCCAGCTGGGTGAGCTGCGCGCCGCTCGATACCGTGATGTGCTGCGTGGCG
>NZ_BAAJYS010000899.1:0-649 GCF_057543315.1 Acidovorax sp. KPB24-07 | reverse complement strand
CTGCCGCGCCAGCGCGAGGCGGCGGTGCGCGGCGACCCGGCGCTGCTGCGCCAGATGGTGTTCAACCTGGCGCAGAACGCGCTGCGCTACACCGCCTCGGGCGGGGTGTTGCTGGGGGCGCGGGCGCGGGGTGGCCGCTGGCGCATCGAGGTGTGGGACACCGGTGCGGGCGTGGCCCCCAAGGACCGCCACCGCATCTATGCACCGTTCTACCGCAGCGATCAGGCCCAGGTGCAGCAGGCCGAAGGGCACGGCCTGGGGCTGTCGGTGGTGGCCCGCTCGGCGGGGCTGATCGGCGCCGGGCACGGGTTCGAATCCACGCCGGGCCGGGGCTCGTGCTTCTGGCTGGAGTTGCCGGCGGCGCAGCCCGGCGGCCCGTTGCCGGCCGAGCCTTTGCTGCAGCCGGCGGCGCTCTGGGCCGAACGCATGGCCTCACTGCAGGGGCGTTGCCTGCTGGTGGAGGACGATCCGCAGATCGCCGCTTCGCTGTCCCAACTGCTGCAGTCGTGGGGGCTGCAGGTGCAATGGGCGGCCACCGGGGCGCAGGCCATGGCCCGGGTGGACGGCGGCTTCGTGCCCGATGCCGTGCTGTGCGACCACCGGCTGGGCGCGGGCGAGAGCGGCCTGGCCGTGCTGCAGGCGCTGCTGG
>NZ_BAAJYS010000898.1:0-652 GCF_057543315.1 Acidovorax sp. KPB24-07 | reverse complement strand
AGCCCGCCGGCATAGCCCGTCAGGCTGCCCGCCGAGCCCACCACGCGGTGGCACGGCACGATCACGCTCACCGGGTTGCGGCCCACCGCTGCGCCCACGGCGCGCACGGCCAGCGGCCGCTCCAGCAGGCGACTCAGGGCACCGTAGCTGGTGGTGGCGCCGCAGGGAATGCCCAGCAGCGCCTGCCACACGGCCTGCTGGAACGGCGTGCCGCCCGACAGGTCCAGCGGCAGGTCGAAGCGGGTGCGCCGGCCGTCCAGGTATTCGTGGAACTGGGCCGTGGCCCGCCGCAGCAGCGGGTGGGCGTCGTCCACGGGCCAGGCGCCGGGGCCGTCGAGCAACGCTTCTGGCTGGTGGCGCTGCCCGTCGAACCACAGGCCCGACAGGCCCAGCGGCGAGGCGGACAGGCGCACGTCGCCCAGCGGAGTGAGCGTGCGGCTTTGCACGGTGAGGGGATGGAACTGCATGATCGAATCCAAGGTAAAAAGTGGCTCCAGCACAATGAATGCGCCGGCATATTGCTATGTTTTTGATAGTGATTGCGGGGTGGGCGCCCCCGATGCCGCGGGCGTGCCCCCCAGCGTCCACGCCCGGATCACCGCATAGCTGCGCCACGGCCGCCACGCGTGCGACGCGGCCGTGGCCGCCTGGG
>NZ_BAAJYS010000897.1:0-652 GCF_057543315.1 Acidovorax sp. KPB24-07 | reverse complement strand
GCGGCATGGCAGCACCCCCACCGCCACCCCAGTCACTAACCCTACCGGCTCGCCCCGCATCCGTGGTGGTCGGCACCGGCCCGGCCGGCGTGCGCGCCGCCCAGGCGCTGGTGCAGGCCGGCCTGCGCCCCACCGTGGTGGATGAAAGCCGGCGCGACGGCGGGCAGATCTACCGCCGCCAGCCCGAAGGCTTCAGGCGGTCCTACGCCAAGCTCTACGGCAGCGAGGCCGGCAAGGCCCAGGCGCTGCACCGCGACTTCGACGCCCTGCGCCCATCGGTCGATTACCGGCCCGACACCCTGGCCTGGAACGTGACCGCCGGCGAACTGCACGTGGTGCATGCCGGCGAGCCGCAGACGCTGCCGTTCGACGCGCTGCTGGTGTGCTCCGGCGCCACCGACCGCCTCATGCCCGTGCCCGGCTGGCACCGCGCCGGCTGCTACAGCCTGGGTGCCTCGCAGATCGCGCTGAAGGCGCAGGCCTGCGCCATCGGTTCGCAGGTCGTCTTTCTGGGCAGCGGGCCGCTGCTGTACCTGGTGGCCTCGCAGTACGTGCAGGCCGGCGCGCGCGTGGCGGCGGTGCTCGACACCGCGCCCGCATCCAAGCCCTGGGCCGCCATCGCGGGCCTGCTGGCGCGGCCCACGCTCGCGCT
>NZ_BAAJYS010000896.1:0-652 GCF_057543315.1 Acidovorax sp. KPB24-07 | reverse complement strand
CGGGGCGTGGCCCTGGACGGCCCCGGCCCCGGCCCCGGCGCCGCGCCGGGTGTGGAGCGCGTGCAGGTGCCGGCTGGCCTCTACCTCGTGTTCCGCCGGCAGGGCGCGCTGCCGCAGGCCGTGATCGACACCTGGGGCGCGGTGTGGGCGCACTTCGGGCAGCACCCCGTGCCGCGCCGCCGCTTCGACGTCGATTTCGAGGCCTACGAAGGCCCCGACCAGGTGGCCGTCTGCATCGGCGTGCAGGGCTGACGCGCCCTGTGCGGGGCAGGGCACAATCCTCGCCCACGCCCCGATCCCGCCCCGATTGCCTCACCCATGCGCCGCGCCGACCGCCTGTTCCAGATCGTCCAGCTCATCCGGGGCCGGCGCCTGTCCACGGCCGACTTCCTGGCGAAGCGGCTGGAGGTCTCGGCGCGCACCATCTACCGCGACGTGGCCGACCTGCAGCACCAGGGCGTGCCCATCGAGGGCGAGGCCGGCGTGGGCTACCGCCTGGGCGCGGGCTTCGACCTGCCGCCGCTCATGTTCAGCCAGGGCGAGGCCAACGCCCTGGTCGCCGCCGCCCGGCTGGCGCAGTCCTGGCTGGACACCGGCCTGGCCGGCGAGGTGGAAAGCGCCCTGGGCAAGATCCTCTCGGTGCTGCCGCCCG
>NZ_BAAJYS010000895.1:0-653 GCF_057543315.1 Acidovorax sp. KPB24-07 | reverse complement strand
CCCGGCGGCTACCCCGAGCTGCATGCCGACCGCATCGCCAGCCACGCCGGCATGCGGGCCAGCCTGCGGGCGCACGTGCAGGCCGGCCGCGCGGTGTGGGCAGAATGCGGCGGCATGATGGCGCTGTTCGAATCGATCACCCTGGCCGACGGCCAGCACCGGCCCCTGTGGGGACTGCTGCCGGGCCGCGTGGCCATGCAGAAACGGCTGGCGGCCCTGGGGCCGCAGCAACTGGACGTGGACGGCCACGTGCTGCGCGGCCACACCTTCCACTACTCCACCTGCGACAGCCCGGCCCCGGTGCGTGCGCGCACCGAGCGGCCCGCGCACGTGGGGCCGCCCGGCCCGGGCGAGGCGCTGTACCGCCACGGCAGCATCCACGCGAGCTACTTCCACGCTTGGTTTCCGTCGGCCCCGCGCGCGGTGGCGGCCCTGCTGGGCACCGGCCCGGATGCGCCACGGGGGGCGCCATGAGTAGCCCTGGCCCCATCGCCGCCAGCGAGCTGATCCTGGGTGGCCAAAAGAGCGGCAAGTCGCGCCGTGCCGAGCTGCTGGCGCGCCAGTGGCTGGCCGATTCGCCCACGCACCGCGCGCTGCTGATCGCCACCGGGCAGCCCTGGGACGACGAGATGCGCGAACGCATCGCGCGCCAC
>NZ_BAAJYS010000894.1:0-653 GCF_057543315.1 Acidovorax sp. KPB24-07 | reverse complement strand
GCCAGGGGCGCGGCCTCGCCCAGCCGGCCAGCCACCACGGCCACGTGGGTGGCGCCGCCGCCGTCCGTGCCGGGGTCCACCACGCGCGGAATGTCACCGGACCAGAACATGGTGAAGTGCGGATCGACCCGCTTGGAACGCGCCGGCAGGTTGAGCCAGATCTGGAACAGCTCCAGCGGGTTGGGCCCGGTGCGGTCCAGTAGCGGGAACATCTCGGAATGCACCACGCCGTCGCCGGCGGTGAGCCACTGCACGTCGCCCTGGCCGAAGCGGGCGGCGGCGCCCAGCGAATCGGCATGGTCGATGAGGCCCTTGCGCACGATGGTCACCGTCTCGAACCCGCGGTGGGGGTGCGGCGGGAACCCGGGCACCACGTCGCCGTGGTACATGCTCCAGCCGTCCCGGCGCGAGAAGTCCTGCCCGATCTGCCGGCCGTCCAGCGGCGCATCGGGCCCCAGTTCGGCATTGCCGGGCGGATAGGCGTCGTCGTGGTGGGCGCAGAACAGGAACGGGTCCACCGTGGGCCACAGCGGGCCCAGGGGCTGGGTGTTCAGGATGGGGGTGTCGGCAACGGCTGGCATGGAAAGCTCCTGGGTGGCGCCGCGCGCGGCCCCGGCGCCCGGCGTGCACGGTGGGGTGCGGCCGGCGTGGCG
>NZ_BAAJYS010000893.1:0-656 GCF_057543315.1 Acidovorax sp. KPB24-07 | reverse complement strand
CGCCCTCCCCCTGCGGCCGTGCCGGCGTGATCCGCGGCACCGCATGCGCCGCGCCGCCAGCCTGAAAATCTTCGTCCTCGGCCTGTTCGCCGGGGTGGTGCTGCTCACCCTGCTGTGGATCCGGGTCTCGCCCTGGACCTCGTACCCCGTGGGCATGGTGGCCGGCGCGGTCCTGGAGCACGCCGCCCCCGGCTGGGTGCGAGAGACGCGGCTGCGGCTCGGGGCATTCGAGGTCGATACCTCGGTGGCGGTCGCCACGCCGCAGACCGGCAACCGCCTGGTCGAGATCACCGTCGAATCCGACCCCGGCCGCTATGCCTACGGCCTGCCCATCTTCCTCGCCCTGCTGCTGTCTGCGCGCGGCCCGGGGCGCACCTGGCGCGCGCTGGCCGGCTTCGCGCTGCTCGTGCCGCTGCAGGCCTTCAGCCTGGTGATGCACCTGCTGATGCAGGTGGTGCTGACGGCGCAGCTCGACGTGCGCGTGCTCAAGGTCGCCCAGTGGCAACTCGAGGCGCTGGTGTACGGCTACCAAGTGGGCGTGCTGGTGCTGCCCACGCTCGCGCCCATGGTGCTGTGGCTGTGGCTGGACCGGCAGTTCGTCAACGAGGTGGTGATCGAGGCCTGGCGCCGCTCCCTGCCGGCCGCGCGCGCCGCCG
>NZ_BAAJYS010000892.1:0-656 GCF_057543315.1 Acidovorax sp. KPB24-07 | reverse complement strand
CATGACGCAGGCCAGCGCGATCGGCGGCTGACATCGCCTTCCCCACCCCTCCGCATGCAAGACGCCACTCCTTCCCTGCCCGCGCTTTTTCCCTTCGCCGCCGTTGCCGGCCGAGCCGCAACTGCGCCAGGCGTCTGCTGCTCGCCGCCATCGATCCGCAACTGGGGGGCGTGCTGATCGAAGGCCCGCGCGGCACGGCCAAATCGACCGCTGCGCGTGCCCTGGCCGAGCTGATCGAAGGCGCGCCCTTCGTCACGCTGCCGCTGGGCGCATCGCTGGAACACCTGGCCGGCACGCTGGACCTGGAGCAGGCCATGGCCGGCAACGCGGTGCGCTTCGCGCCGGGGCTGCTGGCGCGCGCGCACGGCGGCGTGCTCTACGTGGATGAGATCAACCTGCTGCCCGATGCGCTGGTCGACGTGCTGCTGGACGCGGCCGCCAGCGGCGTCAACGTGGTGGAGCGCGACGGCATCTCGCACCGCCACGCGGCGCGCTTCGTGCTCGTGGGCACCATGAATCCGGAAGAGGGCCAGTTGCGCCCGCAGCTGCTGGACCGGCTGGGCCTTTGCGTGCGCTTGGCGAACGTGGTGGAGCCGGCCGAGCGCCAGGCCATCGTGCGCTCGCGCCTGGCGTTCGACATGGACCCGGAAGGTTTT
>NZ_BAAJYS010000891.1:0-660 GCF_057543315.1 Acidovorax sp. KPB24-07 | reverse complement strand
GCTGGCGCGCGCGGTGCAGCGAGCGTTCGGCCGTGCGCGGGTCCATGCCGTACATGTCGGCGAACTGCGCCACCGTGCTGCCGCTGGCCTCGAAGGCACGCAACAGCGCCTCGGCCTTGGCGTCGCGTTCGGCCACTTCGGCGAAGGCTTCGTCGAGCAGGGCATTGGCGGCCTCGTCGCGGCCCCGCACCAGCGCGTCGTACGCCTCGCGGGTGAGGCCCGAAGCCTCGTAGGCCTGCGCGATGCGGCGGCGCAGCTTGGCGGTCATGTCCTCGCCGTCGCGGGGCTTGCGGCGGCGGAACACTTCCAGCAGCGCATGGTGCACATGCTCGGGGGCCATGGCCTCCACGGCATGGCCCTGCAGATCGTGGCGCTGGCGGCCTTCGGCCACCACCTGCAGGTAGCGCGTGGACCGGGTGTGGATGCCCAGGGCGAGCTTGAGCGCATCGCGCTCGAACAGATCGGGGTGGGCGGCCTGCAGGTCCTGGAAGATGCCGCGCTTGAGCGGCAGGAACTGCGCGCCGAACAGGTGCGGGTACAGCGCGGCCAGTTGTTCCAGCGCGGGATGCGTGCGGCGCGGGCCTTGCGAGCCTTGCGGGCCGGCGCCCTTGCCGTTGCGGGGGCGCGGCCTGCGCTGCGGGTGCGGTGCCTTCGGCGACC
>NZ_BAAJYS010000890.1:0-664 GCF_057543315.1 Acidovorax sp. KPB24-07 | reverse complement strand
TGGAGAACCTGGGCGTGAGGGCATAGACCTTTGGGTAAGCAGCTTGCGTCATGGGTAAGAAATCGCAGGAATCGCATGTGCTGACCCGCACGCGCGTCTTGGAGGATGCACGTTCTTCGACAGCGCTGGACAGGGCATCGTCGTGAACCATCCCAGGCCCACTGCGTGAACGTGGCACGTCACTCGCTGGCGATGCGAAGCGACTGGATCGTGCGTGACCAGAGGTCGTGATCGGCCTGCAGCACGTCGCGCACTTGCAGCGGCGACAGGGAGGCATGCACCATGCCCAGTCCCTTGAGCCGGTCGGCCACTTCCGGCAGTGCGATGACGCGATGGATCTCCTGGTTGAGCAGGGCGCGGCGGCTGGCCTCCAGCCCGCGCGGTGCGAACGCGCCGTACCAGTTGGTCACCTCGAACCCCTTGAGCGTTTCCGAAACGCTGGGAAGGTCCGGCAGCAGCTCCGAACGTGTCTTCTCGGTCACGGCAACGAGGCGCACCTTGCCCGCCTGGGCGTGGGGCAGCAGCAGCGAGGCCCCGCCGGCATACAGCTGGCATTCGTCCTGAACCAATGCCGCCACGGCGGGGCCACCGCCTTTGTAGGGCACATGAACGATGTCCAGACCGGCGGTCTTCGCCAGCAGCGCGACCGTGAGGTGGTTGTGGG
>NZ_BAAJYS010000889.1:0-665 GCF_057543315.1 Acidovorax sp. KPB24-07 | reverse complement strand
AGCAGCAGCTGGGCACCCGCCTCGCGCCAGCGCGCCAGGGCCTCGCCCGCGCGGTGGGGCCGGTGCTCGGTGTCGCTCGTGGGGTGCACCACCAGCGGGTGGTGCGTGACCACGATGCGCCAGCGGTCGCGCGGGGCCGAGGCCAGGCGTTGCGCCACCGCGTCGATCTGGGCATGCGACAGGCTGCCGCGCTCGTGCCGCCAGGGTCGCGTGGTGTTCACCCCCACGGCCAGGAAGCCGTCCACGTCGCACACCGGCTCCAGGTCGCGCCCCCACCAGCGCTCGTAGCGGCGGTAGGCCCGGCCCAGCCGCTCCCACCAGGCGAACAGCGGCACGTCGTGGTTGCCGGGCATGACCAGCCGATGCGGCACGCCCAGGCCGGCGATGAACGCATGCGCCTGCTCGAACTGCTCGGCCGTGGCGCGCTGCGTGAGATCGCCCGACACCACCAGCAGCGACACGTCCAGCGTCTTGACCAGCCGGGCCACCGCCGCGCACACCCGCGGGTCGTGCGCACCGAAGTGCAGGTCCGACAGGTGCATGAGAACGCTCATGGGCGGTCTTCGGGGCGCGTGGCTCAGCCGGCCGCCAGGCCGGGTACCGCCACCGGGGCGCCCTCCGGAAGGGGGGCCGGGGGCGGGGCCGCCACCGGCACGGCGCCCTCG
>NZ_BAAJYS010000888.1:0-667 GCF_057543315.1 Acidovorax sp. KPB24-07 | reverse complement strand
GCCGCTGCTGCCTTCCGCGCGGCAGGCCTGGCGGTCGCGGAACTGGCGCGCATCCAGCAGGTGGATGGTCGCCAGTCGCCCCCAGGGCAGCGCGCGGTACACCTGCAGCGCGCCGAACCCGCTGGCCGCCAGGCTCGCCACTCGCAGCGGCGTGTGTTCGTAGAAGGCTTGCCATGCCGCCGTGCGCATCGCCAGGAAGTCGGCGGCGTCGCCGCGGCCGTGGGTGCCGGCGTAGTCGTTCTGTACCTCGTGGTCGTCCCAGGTCGTGGCCCAGGGGCACAGCGCGTGGGCCGCCTGCAGCGACGGATCGCTCTTGTGCAGCGCGTAGCGGTCGCGGTAGTCGGCCAGCGTGTGCGCCAGGCGCAGGCCGTGCACGCGCGCCAGCCCGGCCGGGTCCTTGGGGCTGGCGTATTCGTAGATGTAGTCGCCCAGGAACAGCACCAGGTCGGGCGACTGGCGGCACACGTCGGCCCAGGCCGCGTAGTGGCCGTGCTCCCACCGCTGGCACGACGCGAAGGCGATGCGCAGGCCCGGCGCCACATCCCCGGCGGCCGGCGCGGTGCGCGTGCGGCCGGTGGCGCTGACGGCGTCGCCCTGCAGAAAGCGGTAGTGGTACCAGCGCCCGGGCCAGCCCTGCAGCTCGATATGCACGCTGTGCGCGAACTCG
>NZ_BAAJYS010000887.1:0-669 GCF_057543315.1 Acidovorax sp. KPB24-07 | reverse complement strand
TCGTAGGCATCGCGCAAGTAAAAGCCCAGCTCATCAATTGCAATGGATGCTTTCCTTGCTCCTTTGGGAACGACAAGGCCAGAAACGGCAACTTTGAGGGTCGCCTCTCCCATCGCGCCATAAAAGTCATCCAAGGGATCGCTGAAAACGCCCGAATTTCAGGTAGTTCACTTGGCAAACATCGTCCAGCACTTTGGCCGGCTGAGCGAGATCGCCGAATCGCCAGGGGCCTGAAACGTTCACCATGGCCTGCGCATTGACGCGCTGCTTCAGCAATTCGAATGCGCCAGGACTCGCCCACTGTGCCTGCAACTTCGACATCGCCGCTCGTACCCTCGCAAACCCCAGCGCCCATGCCATGGTGGCTGTGTTTTCATCCAATTGCGCAGGCAGCAATCGACTCAAAACGCTTCGGGCCCTGGCTCAGCTTTATCTCGTCTGTCATCTCAAAAGCCGCCCCGCGAAACCACCGCTCCATCAATGCCGCCGCCACCGGCCACCCCATGCGCGAGCGCATCACGCCAGGAATATCGTTGAGCTGAAACAGCCGCACCTTCGGCGCAGCTTTTTCTCCAGCTGCGCACTGCAGCCGCTCCTGGTCTACCTTGACCATGTCCCTTCATGCAACCTCCCTCGTCCTTGATCGCCTGTTTTTTGAACTGCGGATTC
>NZ_BAAJYS010000886.1:0-670 GCF_057543315.1 Acidovorax sp. KPB24-07 | reverse complement strand
CTGCGCGAGAGCGAAGAGCGCGCCCGCCCCCTGGGCGGCCTGCCCGCGCACAGCCAGCCCTACGTGGGCGACCCGGACGGCCCGCCCGAGGCGCAGCGGGCTTACGAGGACACCCGGCGCAATTTCCTCGCGCTGATGTTCTGCCTCATGGTCGGCACGGCCGGGCTGCCGCACCTGCTCACGCGCTACTACACCGTGCCCTCGGTGGCGGCCGCGCGCTCTTCGGTGGCCTGGTCGCTGTTCTTCATCGCGCTGCTGTACCTCAGCGCGCCGGCGCTGGCGGTGCTGGTGAAGTTCGAGGTCATGAGCAACCTGGTCGGCAGCCCGTTCGATGCGTTGCCCAACTGGATCGGGCAGTGGGCGCGGGTGGATGCGGCGCTGCTGTCGGTGGAGGACGTGAACGGCGACGGCATCGTGCAGTTCGGCGAGATCCGCTTCGGCGCCGACCTGATCATGCTGGCCACGCCCGAACTGGGCGGGCTGCCCTATGTGATCTCGGGGCTGGTCGCCGCGGGCGGGCTGGCGGCGGCGCTCTCCACGGCCGATGGCCTGCTGCTCACCATCAGCAATGCGCTGGTGCGCGATCTGTACTTTCACGAGACGGGCCGCAGGGCGTCGCCCGAGCAGCGCGTGATCCTGACCAAGTTCACCCTGCTGGCGGTGGCGCTGT
>NZ_BAAJYS010000885.1:0-674 GCF_057543315.1 Acidovorax sp. KPB24-07 | reverse complement strand
TTCAGGTGCATGTTCTCAAGCGGCGCGGGCCGCCGTTGATGCAGCCGGTGCCGGTCTGCGCGCATGCGTCCGCGCTGTCCGCCGTGCTGGCGGCGATGCGGGCGTTGAAGGCGCGCCGGTTTCCGGGCGATGCCTCAGTGCCGGCTGCGCAGCGGCCGGTGCCCGGCGCGCCACAGGGGGTGGCGGTCCATCAGGAGCGGGTCCATGCACTGGATCGCCGTGCCTTCGTCGCTGGATGAACTGCCGCCCGGCGCGCCGGCCGCCTCGGCGGGCTGGTGGGCGCTGCGCTTCACGCCCCGGGTGGCGCTGCTCGACGAAGCCCTGCTGCTGGAGGTGGCCAGCACCGAGCGCCTCTGGGGCGGCCGGGCCCGGCTGCTTTCGCTGATCCGGCAGCACCACCCGGCCTTCGGCGGGCAGGGCGAGCTGGCAGGGCCTGCCGAAGCGCAGGAAACCCCAGCGTCCGGACGGCCAAGGCAAGGGCCAGAACCAGAACCAGGACCAGAAAAGGACAAGGCCGCCGCCCGCCGCCTGCCGCAGCCCTCCGGCGGCGACCCGGCACTGGCCCAAGGCGCTACGGCCTTCGAAGCCCTGGCCCTGCTGCGGCTGGCCAGGCCGACCCTCCGCATCACCCGCCGCGCCGGTTGCCGCACGACCTGCCCCTGCGCACCCTGGCG
>NZ_BAAJYS010000884.1:0-676 GCF_057543315.1 Acidovorax sp. KPB24-07 | reverse complement strand
CGCCCGGCAGCGCCAGCCACACCGCCGCGCCATGGATCGCCAGGCCCAGGCCCCAGCCCAGCGCGGGAAACACCGCCCAGTGGCGCCCCTGGTAGGCGGCGAGGGCGGCCAGCGCCAGGTTGACGCACAGGTACACGCAGGCGTGCAGCAGCCAGCCCATCTTGGCACCGGCCCGCTTGCGGGCCAGGCGGTCCAGGTCGTCCTGGGTGGCGAGATCGTCGGGGGTGTGGAAAGCGGGCATGGCGGCTCCTTGGGGATCGGGGTGGGAGGGGAGGGAATGGCCGCACTGTGCGCCCGGCCGCCCGGTCCGGCCAGCGCCATGCGACGAACCGCCCGCCGCGCGGCGCGAACCGCTGCGCCGGGCGACAGATTTACCTTTCTTCGCACAGCAGCCAGACAATCGGTACGCAGAGCCCCTACGATTCGGCGTGCCCCCCGTGCTGCCCCGCCGGCCGCCCGGGACGGACCTTTTCCGCGACACGCCACGCCAGCCATTTCCATGAATCCACAACCACACGACGCGCCCGTTCCCAACCCGCCGCCTTCCGCCCACCGGCCGCCCTCGCGGCGATCGCGCTGTCTCGGCACGCTGCTGATGCTGGCCGTGGTGGCCCTGCTGGGCGGCGGCGCCTGGTATCTGGTGCAGCGCAGCACCGCCCCGGCGGGAGCGATGCGT
>NZ_BAAJYS010000883.1:0-678 GCF_057543315.1 Acidovorax sp. KPB24-07 | reverse complement strand
CAGCGCCGCGCCCAGCAGCGAAACGGCCGCAAAGCCGAACACGGCGCCGGCCGGCCGCCGGCCCAGCATCCACCATTCGGCGAACGGGGTGAACACCACGCACAGGCTGATGAGGAACGCCGCCTGGCTGGCCTGCGTGTGCGCCACGCCATAGGTCTCGCACACGAAGATCGCCATCAGCAGCGCGCCCAGCGGCAGGCCGGCGCACAGGGCGCCCTGCCATTGCGCCCGCGTCGCCCGCAGGCACGCCGGGGCCAGCAGCGCCGCCGTGAGCAAAAACCGCACGGCCAGGAAACCCAGCACCGGGTAGAACGCCAGCGCCCCCTTGGCCACGCCGTAGCTGGTGCCCCAGACGACGGCCACCAGCAGCAGGACGAGGTCGGCGCTGCGCAGCAGCGTGGCGGGGCGGGCGAGGGGCAGCGTGGTCATGCGGCGATCGTAGATTCATGCCACGCCATCGATAATGGCCTCTCAGAGAACAACATTGGTTCCCCATGCGCACAAATGACGCCCTGGACTGCCTGCCTGACATGGCGGTGTTCGCCCGCGTGGTGGCGGCGGGCAGCTTTTCCGCGGCGGCGCGCGAACTGGGCCTGACCCCGTCGGCCGTGAGCCGCCAAGTGGCGCGGCTGGAAGGCGTGCTGCGCGTGCGGCTGCTGGAGCGCACCACCCGGCGCC
>NZ_BAAJYS010000882.1:0-680 GCF_057543315.1 Acidovorax sp. KPB24-07 | reverse complement strand
CTTGCGCGCCTCGCACGAGCGGCCCCGCGTGCGCGGTGCCGGTTCCGGCGAGAGCAACCGCCGCCAGGGCGGCCAGGGCCCGTCTGCGCATGGTCCGCCCCCTCACAGCCGCTCGTTGTAGAGCAGTGCACGGCCCAGGGCATTGGGCACGAAGGCCAGCGCCTCGCCCGCCACCGACAGGACGACGCCGGTGCCGATCACGCTGCAGGCTACCGCCGACCCCACGGCATGGACCGTGCCGGAGGCCGCGCGGCCGGCCACCTCCACGCTCACCTGCGCACCATCGGACGCCCGCTCCAGCACATACACAGTGCCGTTGGCCGACGCCTCCACGGCCTTCACGGTGAGGATCGCGCCGCCCACCGACAACGCGACGGGAACGGCCGCCACCGCCCCGGCGGCCGTGGACGCCACCGAAGCGGTACCCACCACCGAGGCCACGGGCAGCAGCGACAAGCCGACGGACACCTCACTCTGCGCATGCACGGCGCCTGCCGCCAGCGCAAAGGCCAGGCCGAAGCCCACGGCCCGGCGGGTCCAGGAAAAACGGGGGATCAGAGTCTCGATGCGCATGGTCTTTCTCCAGAAAAAGGGCGCGACAGCGGGGCCGCCGTGCGCGCAAGGGACGGCCGGGAAAGCGGGCACCGCGCCCGCTCCGGCCCCCGGGGGGTCACTCCGCC
>NZ_BAAJYS010000881.1:0-680 GCF_057543315.1 Acidovorax sp. KPB24-07 | reverse complement strand
AAAGCCGGCGGCCGGGGTTGCGAAGCCGGGGCGCGTCCCCATATCCCTACAATTCAACGCGTCTTTCGTCTTCCGAGGGCTTTTCATGGTTCCGCATCTCATCACCGCCCTCACGGGACCGATCAACGAGCTCGAACAGCGCATTCTCGATTCCATGCCCGCGATCGAGCGGTGGTTCCGCCTGGAGTGGATGGAGCACACGCCCCCGTTCTATACGTCGGTGGACATCCGCAATGCCGGCTTCAAGCTCGCTCCGGTGGACACCAACCTGTTTCCCGGCGGCTGGAACAACCTGACCACCGACATGCTGCCCCTGGCCGTGCAGGCGGCCATGGCGGCCATTGAGAAGATCTGCCCCGAGGCCCGCAACCTGCTCATCGTGCCGGAGAACCACAGCCGCAACACGTTCTACCTGGCGAACGTGATCCAGCTGCAGCGCATCTTCAACATGGCGGGGCTCAACGTGCGCGTGGGCTCCATCAGCCCCGAGATCAAGAAGCCCACCACGTGACCCTGCCCAACGTGATTCCGTCACGCTCGAGCCCGTGGTCCGCACCAAGGGGCGCCTGGGGCTCAAGAACTTCGACCCTGCACCATCTTGCTCAACAACGACCTCTCGGCCGGCCCCCCCGGCATCCTGGAGGACATCCACGAGCAGTACCTGCTGCCGCCGCTGCACG
>NZ_BAAJYS010000880.1:0-681 GCF_057543315.1 Acidovorax sp. KPB24-07 | reverse complement strand
CGTGCTGCAGGACCTGCCGCTGTCGGGCGCCGTGGGCACGGTACTGGACCCGGTGTTCGCCCTGCGCCAGCGGGTGCGCGTGGCACCGGGCGGGCTGGCGCGCATCGCCTTCTGGACGGTGGTGGCATCGACCCGCGCGGGGCTGCTGGACCTGATCGATCAGCACCACGAGCGCAGCGCCTTCGACCGCGCCGCCACGCTGTCGTGGACGCAGGCCCAGGTGCAGCTGCGCCACCTGGGAGTGGACGGCGAGGAAGCCGCCGACTTCCAGCGCCTGGCCGCCCCGCTGCTGTATGCCGACCGCCGGTTCCGCGCCCATCCCGAGACCCTGCTGCAGGGCGCCGGGCCGCAGTCGGGGCTGTGGCCGCACGCGGTCTCCGGCGACCTGCCCATCGTGGTGCTGCGCATCGACGACATCGAGGACATGCCGCAGGTGCGGCAATTGCTCACGGCCCACGAATACTGGCGCATGAAGCAGCTGAGCGTGGACCTGGTCATCCTCAACGAACGCGCGTCTTCCTACGTGCAGGACCTGCAGGTGGCCATCGAGACCGCGGTGCGCAGCAGCCAGGCGCGCCCGGCCATGGCGTCGGGACTGGCGCAGGGCGCGGTCCATGTGCTGCGGGCCGACCTGCTCGGGGTCCAGGGGCGCGCGCTGCTGCAGTCGGCGGCGCGCCTGGA
>NZ_BAAJYS010000879.1:0-681 GCF_057543315.1 Acidovorax sp. KPB24-07 | reverse complement strand
CCAGGCTGCTGCTGCGACCGGCGCGGGGGTTCACGCTGGCCAGCGCGAGCCCCATCACCACGAAATTGAGGGCGGCCACCGCCAGGCCGAAACGCCAGCCCAGTTCGGCGCGGAAGGCCGGCTCGGCTGAGGCCAGCAGGGCAGGGGTGGAGATGGTCTTGACGGCCTGCTCATCCTGCGCGCCCGGGGGCGCCGATCCGATGCGCGTGCCGTACTCGATGAACTCGCTCACCTTGAGCCCGGGCTTGTCCACGGTGGTCTCCAGGCGCTGGCCGTCGCTCAGCAGCACCATGCGCTCGCCGTTGCGCGTCTCCAGCCGGGCGCTGCGGGCGGATGTCACGGTCTCGCGGCCGCGCTCGGTCGAGGCGATGAAAACGTTGCTGGCCTGTTCGTTGTCCGGGCTTTCCCGGTCGATGAAGAACACGCGGCTGCCGTTGGCGGACTCCTGGAATTCACCGGGCGCGATGCGGTCCACGTCCCCGCGCTGTTCGTACTGCACCTTGAGGGCCTGGATCTGCTGGTTGGCCCAGGCCAGATCACCAGGCCAGGTCGCGATGACCAGCATCACGGGCCAGCAAAGCGCAGCAGCCGGAGTGAGCAGGTTGATGAGCCCCCCGGCCACTGGCGAACCAGATCCACCATCTCGCTGTCGCGGTACATGCGCGAGAGCGTCCCCGACCA
>NZ_BAAJYS010000878.1:0-683 GCF_057543315.1 Acidovorax sp. KPB24-07 | reverse complement strand
CGCCAGCGCGCACAGCGCGCCCAACACCCTCACGCTGCCCAGCGGAACGGCCTTGAGCGACACCATCGGGGCCAACGCCAGCGGCTACGCGTGGGATGCCAACGACAACCGCAGCCAAAGCTACTACAGCAGCAGCACCGCAGGGGGCCCCGCCACGCTGCAGCGCGACTACCAAATCGCCAGCAACAGCAACCGCCTGGGCGGCTACACGCAGACCTTCACGCCCGCGGGCGGCAGCGCGCAGACCACCAACGTCAGCTACAACCACGACGCCACCGGATCGATCACCAGGAAGGGCGACAGCTACCTGCACTACGGCGTGGACGGCCGCATCGCCAAGGCGGGGCCGAGCGCCGACCCGGCCAGCGCACTGGCGGTGAGCTACACCTACAACGCCCTGGGCCAGCGGGTGTTCAAGAGCGATGCGAGGTTGTCCGGGGCCAACAACCCCGCCATCACCACGCAGACCGTCTATGCGGAGGACGGCATCGGCAGCACCGTGCTGGGGCAGTACGGCAACCGCAGGAGCAGCGACAGCGCGGCACCAGCGGGCGAAATGGACAGCACCGAAGTCATCTACCTGCCCACCGCGAACGGGCCGATGCCCATCGCCGCGCAGATCAACGGCAGGCTAGTATGCCATCCGATGCGGACCACCTGAACACGCCCCGGCGCCTCACCAA
>NZ_BAAJYS010000877.1:0-684 GCF_057543315.1 Acidovorax sp. KPB24-07 | reverse complement strand
GCAGGCGCCGGACGGTGCCGGCGCGGCGCTGTCGTCCCCGCTGGGCGGCGGTGGGCTGCCCCCGGGCAACGGCGCGGGCTACCACAGCCCGCAAAGCCCGATCAAGCCGCTGCCCACGCGCAGCGACGTGGTCCCCTGGTCCACGCTGACCAACCTGCAAAAGAAAACCCTCAAGACCCGCATCGAGCCGGTCTTCAACCCCGAGCAGAAGGCGCTGAACCAAACCGTGCAGCGCGTGCAGGGCTTCATGGTGCCCATGACGGCCAAGCCGCAGCAGCGGCACTTTTTGCTCACCTCGGTGCCGCTGACCTGCGCCTTCTGCATTCCCGGCGGGCCGGAGAGCATGGTCGAGGTGAAGGCCTCGTCCCCCGTCACGTATTCGCTCGAACCCGTGGTGGTCGAGGGCCGCTTCGAGACGCTGCGCAACGACGAGTACGGCCTGTTCTACCGCATGGTCGACGCCAGGCCCGTCCCGTGATGCGAGCGCTTCGCTGACACAGCGCCCCGACCCGCCGCCCCCACATTCACCATGACAGCCGCGCGCCCGCAGACACTGCCGCACCGCCGACGCATCGCCGTCTGGTGGATCGCGTTCGCGCTGCTGCTGGCGCCGTTGCTCGGCCGCATGCACCAGGTGGTGCACGGCGGGGCGCCGGGCCTCGCCTCGGCCTCCGTCTCCTGGCC
>NZ_BAAJYS010000876.1:0-685 GCF_057543315.1 Acidovorax sp. KPB24-07 | reverse complement strand
GCGCGCGCGGCGTGGCGGCGGGCCGGCTGGACACCCGCGTGGCCGTGCACGGCGACGACGAACTGGCCCGGCTGGCACTCACCTTCAACGACATGGCCGAGCAATTGGGCGGCATGGAAGCCTCGCGCCGGCAATGGATCGGCGACGTGGCGCACGAGCTGCGCACCCCGCTGGCGGCGATGCGCGCCGAGATCGAGGCGGTGCAGGACGGCGTGCGCCCGTTCGACGACAAGACCGCGCTGCGCCTGCACCGGCAGGTGATGCGGCTCATCCAGCTGGTGGGGGACCTGCGCGCCAGCCTGGATGCCGCCGCGGGCAGCGCGCCCTCCGCGCTCGTGCCCATGCACCCGCTGTCGCTGCTGGCCGAGGCCGTGGCCTCCATGCAGCCGCGATTCGACCAGGCCGAGCTTGCGGTGGACACGCACGGGCTGGCCGCGCTCGCCAGCCTGTCGCCCCCGCCGCTGGTGCGCGGCGACGCGCAGCAGCTTCACCGCGTGTTCCTGAACCTGCTGGAAAACACCGTGCGCTACACCGATCCTGGCGGCCGGCTGGAAATCCAGGCGCAGACCGAGCGCAGCGGACCCGCGCCCTCGCTCGTGCTGCAGTTCGACGACACCGCGCCCGGCGTGGCCGAGCACGACCTGCCGCGCCTGTTCGACCGCCTGTACCGCGCCGAGGCGTCGCG
>NZ_BAAJYS010000875.1:0-685 GCF_057543315.1 Acidovorax sp. KPB24-07 | reverse complement strand
TGATCTGGTACCAGCCAGCCAAACTTTCTGAGCTGCTATCGGCAGTGAAGTTCGAACATGCCCCCGACTTCGCCTGTCAATTTCTGAGCTGCCTATACGGCAGTGAAGGTTTGGGGCGGGTTTTGTCCCGCCGGGTAGCAATTTTCTGAGCTGCCTATACGGCAGTGAAGGAAAAGGTTGAGGCGAATGCGCTGGCTCGCATTTTCTGAGCTGCCTATACGGCAGTGAAGTTCGTGGTAGTAGCCTTTGACGTCACTATCTATTTCTGAGCTGCCTATACGGCAGTGAAGCGTCAGCGCCGGTTTGTTCTTCTTCGTGCTGTTTTCTGAGCTGCCTATACGGCAGTGACGCCTTCACTCCCGAAACTCTTTCTGCTGCGATCTTTCTGAGCTGCCTATACGGCAGTGAAGTCGCGGTCGTACTGCTGCCCCTCATACGTGTATTTCTGAGCTGCCTATACGGCAGTGAAGGGTTTCGCCGTCCGCCAGCAGCGCCGCTACGATTTCTGAGCTGCCTATACGGCAGTGAAGGCCGCGCGCGCCACGATGCTGGAGAGCGTGCTTTTCTGAGCTGCCTATACGGCAGTGAAGGAGTACACCCAGGACAGGGGGCAGGCGGGGTTTTTCTGAGCTGCCTATACGGCAGTGAAGCTCGATGCCAGCGCTCATGGGTTACTCCTTTCTTT
>NZ_BAAJYS010000874.1:0-686 GCF_057543315.1 Acidovorax sp. KPB24-07 | reverse complement strand
CTGCCGGGCCGCTTGCCTGGAAGGTCTGGGGCTTGACGGCCCACACCGACGGTGCCGGACCGGGCCAGCGCGGGGCCGGCCGCTTCGTGCGCCGTGATGCCGTGCTGCGAGAGCAGGGCGGCGCGAGCCTCGGCCCAGGGCTCGACCACTTCGATCTGCGCGGCCGGCACGCCCTGGCGGATCAGCCCGCCGATGATGGCGCTGGCCATGTTGCCCCCGCCGATGAAGGCGATGGCGGAGGAGGGCGAATCGGTCGCGGCGGGCGTGGCATTCATGGCGGCGGTGGGCAGGTGGAGGCGAAGCGCAGGATGTTAGCGCCTGCGCTGCGGCGGGGGGGGCCGGGGCGGCGGTTTTCAGTCGAGCGAGGCCTGCCGCACGGCGTGCTCCCAGCGCGCCATGAGTTCGCGGGCGCGGGGGGCGCCCAGCGTGGGCATGAAGCGGCGCTCGGCGCGCCACAGGTCCGACAGCTCGTCGGTGCTGCGGTACACGCCGCTCGACAGGCCGGCCAGGTAGGCCGCGCCCAGCGCCGTGGTCTCGATCACCGCGGGCCGCACCACGGGAATGCCCAGCAGGTCGGCCTGGAACTGCATGAGCAGGTCGTTCACGCAGGCGCCGCCGTCCACGCGCAGCTCGCTCACCGGCGCGCCGCCGGCGCCACGGCGTCGCGGCCTCATGGCCTGCAGCAG
>NZ_BAAJYS010000873.1:0-687 GCF_057543315.1 Acidovorax sp. KPB24-07 | reverse complement strand
TCGGGATAGCCCAGCGACAGGCGGATCAAGAAACCGGTCGGAGCTGGGCCTCCGGCAGGGGGTAGTGCCCGCCATGTTCGATGGGGTTCTGCGTGGCCATCACCAGAAAGGGCTCGGGCACGCGGTGCGTCTCGCCCGCGATGGTTACCTGGCGCTCCTGCATCACCTCCAGCAGCGCGCTCTGCACCTTGGCGGGCGCGCGGTTGATCTCGTCGGCCAGCAGCAGGTTGGTGAACACGGGGCCGCGCGTGGTGCTGAACTCGCCCGTGCGCTGGTTGTACATGCGCGTGCCCACCAGGTCGGCAGGCACCAGGTCGGGCGTGAACTGGATGCGCTTGAACTGGCCCTGCACGGTGCTGGCCAGGGTCTTGACGGTGAGCGTCTTGGCCAGGCCGGGCACGCCTTCGACCAGCAGGTGGCCCTGCGACAGCATGGCCACCATCACGCGTTCCAGGAAGCGGTCCTGCCCGACCACGACGCGCTTGACCTCGTAGAGGATCTGCTCCATCAGTGTGGCGGTGTGCGGTGTGGCGTGTTCCATGGCTGTCCTTTTTGATGCGTTATCGAGGAGGCGGCAAGTCCAGAGGCCCATGCACTGGCGGGCGCTGTCCCTTCCGAAGGCCGCGGAGCAGGCCGCGCCAGTAGACGCCGCCCAAGGGCCGCCCCGCCGCGCTGGCGTCGTCCCCC
>NZ_BAAJYS010000872.1:0-688 GCF_057543315.1 Acidovorax sp. KPB24-07 | reverse complement strand
CTACGACGAAAGGCGTGCTGCCGCGCGCCCGCCAGTTGGCGCAGAGCGCCGAGCTGGCGTACCGCAAGGGCGCCATGCCGCTGACCGACCTGCTGGACGCACAGCGCACCCTGCGCGCCACGGCGCTGGAGGCGCTCTCGGCCCGTGCCGACTATGCCAAGGCCCAGGGCGCCTGGCTGCTGCGCACGCAGCCGCAAACCCTGCTGGGCAGCCTGCCCTGAACGCCCCCACCCCAAGTCCAGCCACGCCAATCCATGCCCCGCCGTTCCCCTTTCACCTCTCGTATCGCGAAGTCCACCATGGTGCACCCTGCCCTCTCCCTCCCGCGCCTGACCACCTGCGGCCTGCTCGTCCTCGCCCTGGGCGGCGGCGCGCTGCTGCAAGGCTGCAGCAAGGCCGCCGAACCCGCCGCGGCGCCGGAAGCCGCACCCCCCATCGCCCAGTCGGGGCAGCTGCGCTTTCCGCCCGGCCATCCGCAGCTGGCGCTGCTGACCGTGGCCCCCGCGCGCGCCAGCAAGGACATCGCCGTGGACCTGCCCGCACGCCTGGTGTGGAACGAAGAACGCACCCAGCGCGTATACCCCGCGTTCGCCGGCCGCGTCACGGCCATCCGCGCCGACCTGGGCCAGTCGGTCAAGGCGGGCGCGCCGCTGGCGCTGCTGGCCTCGCCCGACTTCGGCCAGGCCCA
>NZ_BAAJYS010000871.1:0-690 GCF_057543315.1 Acidovorax sp. KPB24-07 | reverse complement strand
CTCCGGCATCGCCATGGACTTCGACGCCGAGGCGCGCGCCCTGCAGGTGCTGGTGCGCGCCGACCGCCAGGTCAGCGTGTCCGGCAATCTGCAGGCGCGGCTGCGCCAGGGCCAGTTCACGCTGCGCGGCAAGCTCACCACCGACCGCGCCACCATCATCCTGCCCGAGGCCGGCGCACCCAGCCTGGGCACCGACGTGGTCGTGCGCTCCGCCGCCAAGGACCGCGAAACCGTCAAGCAGGCCGAACGCGCGGGCCAGGCCGCCGGCCGCGTGGAAGCCGCCAAGCCGCCGGACATCGCCGTCACCCTCAACCTGGGCGACGACTTTGCGCTGCAGGGCCACGGCATCACCACCCGCCTGGCGGGCGAGCTGGAGATCCGCGGCGCCACCGTCGCCGGGGCGCCGCCGCGCGTCACCGGCGAGGTGCGCACCGTGGAAGGCCGCTACCGCGCCTGGGGCCAGTCGCTCGATGTGGAGACGGGCCTGGCACGCTTCAACGGCCCGTACGACAACCCCGCGCTGGACATCCTGGCCATCCGGCCGAACATCAGCGTGCGCGCCGGCGTGCAGGTCACCGGCTCGGCCAAGGCGCCGCGCGTGCGACTCTATTCCGACCCCGATCTGCCCGACGCCGAAAAGCTCTCCTGGGTGGTGCTGGGCCGCAGCGGCGCCGCCGGCGCGCCGAGGCC
>NZ_BAAJYS010000870.1:0-690 GCF_057543315.1 Acidovorax sp. KPB24-07 | reverse complement strand
TCGGGTCCGGTTCTGTGGCAGGGGCGGGTTCAGCACCCATTCCCGGCGTTGCTCCAGGGCAAGCCGCCTGGCCTCTTCCTCGCCATGGCGTCCCACGGAAAAGCACTTGCGCCGAACCTTGCCGTCGGACGTCGAATACTCCGCAATCCAGTATTCGCCGGTCCACACCCCGCCGCGGCGCATCGTCCGGGTCCACCGATAGCGGTACACACGACGCTCTGGGGAATGTGGTGTTGGCAACCGCTCGCTGCGGTCCTTGCGAAGGCGGGGAATGGCCGAACGATCCATGTCGGGGAGTTCATGGCCTCGGCGGGGTTCACCGTCAGGATGGCGAACCATCCACCCATCCACGGTTTGGAGCATCTGGTGCCTGGCCTCGATCGCCAGTTCCTTGGCACGCTCCTCGCCGAACTTCTTCACTGCAAAGGATCGGCGCTGTGATTTGCCGTTGGCCAGATACACCGTGGCCGACCAGCGAACCCCTCCCGGCTCAACGCTTCTTGAGACGCCTGGTACTCCGGAGGTGTTGTTCTTGCGGACGATGGCGCTGAACTCCCGCCGGCTCAAGGGGCGGATGGTCCGCAGCAATTCGTCGCGGTAGGCGAGCGCTGCGGCCTTGGCTGATTCTTTCCATGGCTTTCGTCGAACCCGTCACCCTGCGCGATCGCGGCATCCGCCTGGAGCCCCTCG
>NZ_BAAJYS010000869.1:0-691 GCF_057543315.1 Acidovorax sp. KPB24-07 | reverse complement strand
AATCGTCGCGCTTCTCGGCGGTGGGCGAAGAGGCCTTCGCGCCCTACAGCCGCAGCCGCTCCACCGCGCTGTTCGCGCACGAGGAACTGGCCACCGGCTGGGGCAAGCTGACCTTCGGCGCCCGCACCGAGCAGGTGAGCGTGGAATCGTTCGGCAGCGCCGACACCGACCGCTTCGACACCGGCAAGCACACCTTCCACCCGCACAGCGCGGCGGTGGGCGCGCTTGTGAACCTGGCGCCCGACTGGCAGCTGACCTCCAACCTGTCGTACACCCAGCGCGCCCCCAAGGACTACGAGCTGTTCGCCAACGGCCCGCACATCGCCACCGGCGCCTGGGAGACGGGCGACAGCCGCCTGGGCCTGGAGAAGGCGACCAGCATCGATGTGGGCGCCGCCTGGAAGAGCGGGCCGAACCGCTTCGCCGTCACCGCGTTCTACAGCCGGTTCTCCAACTACATCGGCCTCACGCCCACGGGCGCCAGCCTGACGGAAGACGGCGAGCGCGTGCCCACCGGCACGGATGGTGCGCTGCCCGAGTACCGCTACGAAGGCGTGCGCGCCAAGTTCTACGGCCTGGAGGCGAGCGGCAGCGTGCGCCTGGTGGGCGAGAGCGGCCTGGCCGGCGCCACCTTGTTCGGCGACACGGCATCGACGCTCGACCTGCAACTGCGCGGCGACCTCGTGCGCGC
>NZ_BAAJYS010000868.1:0-696 GCF_057543315.1 Acidovorax sp. KPB24-07 | reverse complement strand
CTGCGCGCGCGCAGGGCAGCCAGCAGCGCTTCGAGGCGCCGAAGCGGCGCCAGCCCCACCCGCACCTGCAGCCAGGCCAGGCCCCCGGCGAGCACCATCAGCACCAGCCCGGCCACCACCAGGGTGTGGTCGATCTGGCGCATGCTGGTCTGCAACTGGGCGGCGGGGCCGTAGACCGTGAGCGCCACCGGGGTGGGCGGCTGGCCCAGGGGGATCGGCAGCGTCAGCGACAGCAGCGGCTCCTGCAGCGGCCCGGTCGCCAGGTGCAGCAGGGCCGAGCCCCGCACAGGCTCGGGGGCGGTGGGCAGGCGGTCCATGTCCCACAGCGAGCGCGAACGCAGCACCTGGCCACCCGCCTGGGCGCGCCAGTACCACCCGGCGTAGATGGCGCTGAATTCGTCCGCCCCCCCGGTGGCTTCGCGCAGTTCGCCATTGGGACCCTGCTGCAGCCGCACGCCCACGCGCTGGGCCTTCTCGCGCAGCACCTGCTCGAAGCCCCCCAGCAGGCTCTGGTGCATCTGCCCGCGCAGCCACAGGCCCCCGGAGGCCACCAGGAGCAGCATGGGGACCAGTGCGAGCAACGCGATGCGCGTGGCCATGGGCCACTGGGCCAGCGCCAGCGCCCATGCGGACAGACCGCGCGCCGGCGGGGCCGGCGTGGGCGGCGTGTCCGGTGCAGGCAGCGGGTCGATGCCG
>NZ_BAAJYS010000867.1:0-698 GCF_057543315.1 Acidovorax sp. KPB24-07 | reverse complement strand
CGCCCGCCTCGCCTTCGTCACCCGCCTCGCCACTGCCCGAACCGGCCGATCTCGCGGCGGTGCTGCGCCTGCGGCCGATGTAGCGCTGGCCTGCAAGCCGCGATCAGGCGGGCGGCGTGAACCGGGGCAGCATCAGGCACGCCTCGGCATTGGAGGGCGAAAAGCAGGCCAGCGCCGCATCGCGCCAAGGCAGCCAGCGCCACGCCACATGCTCGCGCGGGCTCAGCACCACCGGCGTGCCCTGGGGCACGCACAGGCCGAACAGCCGCTCGCGGTTGCGCACCACGCCCGGCGCGTAGCGATGCAGCCACTGCGGCCAGATGTCGTAGACGTTCTCCAGCGCCCAGTCGGTCAGCACGCAGCCGGGGGCGCGGGCATCGATGCCGGTTTCCTCGCACACTTCGCGCACCGCCGCATCCTCGAAGGGCTCCTCGGGCCAGTCCTTGCTGCCGGTGACCGACTGCCAGTGGTCGCCACCGCCCGCCCGGTGGATCAGCAACACATCCAGCGCCGGGGTGTGGACCACCACCAGCACCGACTCGGGGATCTTGAACGCGCCCAGCAACGGGATCAGGCCGCCGCGGCGAGCAAGGACTGCAGGTCCTGCCGGGGCGCGTCCGCCAGCGCACCGGCCGCGCACTGCTGCAGCCACTGCGGCGAGATGCGGCAGAGCATGGCCCGGCCGGCCGGCTCGCCCG
>NZ_BAAJYS010000866.1:0-702 GCF_057543315.1 Acidovorax sp. KPB24-07 | reverse complement strand
CCGCGGTGCCGATGGGCACCGGCCCGCCCTGCGGTGCGGCCGTGGCGCTCATGCGGCGACCGTGTAGCCCTCTTCGGTGATCGCGGCGGCCAGCGCGTCGCGCGCCCGGTCGCTCTCGACCACTACCTTGCCCTGGGCCAGATCCACCTGCACGGTGGCGTCGGGATCGACCTGGCGGACGGCGTGGACGACGGCGCGTTCGCAGTGGCCGCAGGTCATGCCGGTGACTTGGAGATGGTGTTGCATGGGGTGCTCCGTTCAGTGGGTGGAGGAAAAAGGGAGAAGGGTGCCTGCATCATGAACCCTGACATGGTGGCAGAGTCAAGCGGCCCCGTGCTTTCCGTGGGGCGCTTGACCTTGCCATCGCGTCAAGGTTTATGGTGCCTCCCATGAACCCGACACCCACCGCCCCGCCATCCCCCTCCGATTCCGCCCCGGGCACGCTCGACCTGGGCATCGGCGGCATGACCTGCGCGAGCTGCTCGGGCCGAGTGGAGCGCGCACTGCGCAAGGTGCCTGGCGTGCAGGAGGCCACGGTCAACCTGGCGACCGAGCGGGCCCATGTGGTCTATGCGGCCAGTGCTGCCGATGTGGCTGGTGTGGCCGGTGCGGGTGCGGCGATGGAGGCGCAGCTGCGCCGGGCGGTGCGCAACGCGGGCTACGAGCCCCGCGCCCCGCAGGCGCAGGACGCCGAGGCGCGCG
>NZ_BAAJYS010000865.1:0-704 GCF_057543315.1 Acidovorax sp. KPB24-07 | reverse complement strand
ACGGCCCGCGCTGCTGCCGGCGAGCGGTTCGAATGGCAGGCCCGGCTGGCCGCGCCGCGCTTCGACGTCTCCCTGCCCGCCAGCGGCTCGGCTGCGCCCATGGCCGTACGGCTCACGGCGGTGCGCGCCGAACTAGCCGGCGGATTGCCCCAGTCCACGCTGTCGCTGGACGGCGAGGCACGCGTGGACCGGCGCCGACTGGGCCTGCGCCTGCGCGGCACCGCGGGCACGGCCGCCCCCGGGCAATGGAACGCGCAGATCACCGAGTTGCGTGCGCAGGCCCGCGACGAACAACTGCCCGGCCCCTGGACGGTGCAGTTCAACCAGCCGCTGTCCGTTGCTCTGCGCCAGTCGCCCAGCCTGCAGGTGGAGACCTCGGGCGGCCAGGCCACCGTCTCCGGCCCGGCGCCGGGGCAGGTCACGCTGCACTGGGAGCCCGTGCGCTTTGCCCAGGCCGCCAATGGCGCCATCGCCTTGCGCACGCAGGGCCGCCTGCAGGGGTTGCCCATGGCCTGGACCGAAGCGTTCGGCCCGCAAGGCCAGGAAGCATTGCAGCGGCTGGGCCTGGCGGGCAACCTCGTGTTCGACGGCGACTGGGACGTGGATGCGGGCGACACCCTGCGCGCCAGTGCCAGCGTGCGGCGCGCCAGCGGCGACATCCGCGTGCTGGCCGGCAGCGCCGCGCCCGCCACGACGGTGGTGCA
>NZ_BAAJYS010000864.1:0-706 GCF_057543315.1 Acidovorax sp. KPB24-07 | reverse complement strand
GGCCACGGCGTTCACCGGCGTCACGCCCCAGCCCTGCGGTGCGCCCAGGCGCTCGCGCTGCGCGGGCGTGAGCGGCGCGCTCAGCGAGCCGAAGGTGGCCAGCGGAAAGGTCTCGCCCTGGAACAGGCCGAGCTGCTGCGCAAAGGCGTTGCTGGCCACGATGAGCTGCGGCGCCTCGATGCGCCCCTGCGCGGTGTGGGCCACCACCGCGTGCGGGGCGATGTGCAGCGCGTGCACGGGCGTGTTCTCGTACAGCGCGACCTGGGCGGGCAGCGCATCGGCCAGGCCCCGGCACAGCGCGGCCGGGTTGAGCAGCACCGTGCCCGGCGTGTACAGCCCGGCGGCGAAGTAGCGCGTGCCCAGGCGCGCGGCGAGCGCATCGCGGTCCAGCCGTTCGTGCGGCTCGCCCAGTGCGCAAAGCTCCTGGGCGTGGTGGTCCAGCGTGCGCCCGGCCGCGGGCGACACGGCACAGTGGTACTTGCCCGCGCGGCGCCACTGGCAGTCGATGGCGTGCGCGGCGATGTGCCGCTGCAGGTCGGCCATGCCCGCGGCCAGCAGGCGCTGGTAGTGCGCGGCCTGGCGCAGCTCTTCGAGCGAACTGCCCACGTTGTGCGGCACGTCGATGGCGAAGCCGGAGTTGCGGCCCGAGGCGTTGTCGCCCACCATGCCCGCATCGACCAGCACCACGTGCGCGTGCGGGGCGCAG
>NZ_BAAJYS010000863.1:0-707 GCF_057543315.1 Acidovorax sp. KPB24-07 | reverse complement strand
CCAGCACCACCGGCCGTACCTTCGTGCTGCCCGCCGGCACGAACATCACCGTGCTGGGCACGCTCACCGTGCAAGGCGCTCCGGGGCAGAACGTGCAGCTCGTGTCGTCCAGCGGCAGCACGGCCGTGGTCAACCTGGGTCCCAACGCCACCGTGGTGCGCAACTTCGCCACTGTGACCGGCACCGTCCAGATCGGCGCCGCAACCGCCGTGGCAGCCATTCCGACGCTCAGCGAGTACGGCCTGATGCTTCTGTCGCTGCTGATCGGCATGGCCATGTTCTGGAAGCGGCGCGACATCGCGGCCCCTTCCCGCCGGATCGGCTGACGGACATCACCAGCGAGCCCAACCGCTGGAAAAGACATTCAACACACTGCTAGACAAGAGAGGGTTTCCCCATGTCCAAGAATCGCCTGCACCGCTACTGGGTCGTTCCCGCACTGAGTTCCGTCCTCGCCCTGCATGCCGCCGGTGTACTGGCCGCGGACATCACCGTCACGCCCCCTGCCGGCGGAGGATTCGTGGTCAAGGGCCAGGGCGGCCAGGAACGCCTGCGCGTGCAAGGCACGGGTGAGGTCTATGTGCCCGGCTTGTCCGCCTCGCCGACCAACGCCAGCCTGACTTGCTACAACGCCGCCACGGGCCAGCTGACGCAATGCGCCCCTGGCGTGGGCACCGGTGCGACGGGCGCCACTGGAGCCACGGGGG
>NZ_BAAJYS010000862.1:0-718 GCF_057543315.1 Acidovorax sp. KPB24-07 | reverse complement strand
ACGCAACGACCGGCCGGCCGGGCGCCCGCCGGCCGGTTTCGATATAAAAACCGCCTCATGCCCTAGTACTCATTGCCCATGAAGCTATAAAAACAATAGCAACACACCGCTGCGCGGGAGCCCCGCGCCGGGCGAACGGCCGTCCTACAGCTGAAAGCCCACCGCCCGCACCACGCCCTCGCCGATGTCGCGCGGCCAGGACGGGCGCCGGGGCACATAGGGCCGCGCCAGGGCGATCTGGCGCGCGCACCAGTCCGAGAGCCACTGCACCTCGGCCGGGCCGTAGAAGGCCGTCATCGCCTCGTAGTTGAGGAACAGGCTGCGCGCGTCGAGGTTGAGCGAGCCGGACAGGGCCAGGTCGTCGTCGATCAGCACGGCCTTGGCGTGCACCATGCCCGGTGCGAGCCACACCTCGGCACCGGCCTGGGCCAGTTCGCGCAGGGCGCGCTCGCGGGCCCAGTCGGCCAGGCGGTGGTTGGAGCGCCAGGGCACCAGCAGGCTCACTCGAACGCCGCGGCGGCAGGCCATGCACCAGGCGTCCAGCAGCGCGTCGTCGGGCACGAAATACGGTGTCACGGCCACGATGCGCTCCTGCGCGTGGTAGGCGCCGGCCAGCAGCAGGGCATGCACGGTGTCGTCCGCGTGGTCCGGTCCGCTGGGCACCCACTGGGCCAACGGGCCCTCGGGCGGGCCCGGCGGCAGCGGCTGGGGCAGCGCG
>NZ_BAAJYS010000861.1:0-718 GCF_057543315.1 Acidovorax sp. KPB24-07 | reverse complement strand
CACGGTGATCTTTTCGTTGCGGTCCACGGTCTCGGTGCGGTCGCGGTGGATGACGTTGGTCTCGTCCCGGTCGATGGTCTTGCGCCGGTCGTTCCCGACCCACTTGTCCTCGTCGTTCTCCACTTCGGTGAGCTGGTCCTTTTGCGCATGCAGCCACAGCTGCTCGGCCCCGGCCTTGTCCTCAAAGCGGATGGCGTTGGCATCGCCCGCGCCGTTCTTCAGTCCGTCGCCGAAGGCCCCGCCCTTGCTCGATTTGGTCTTGATGCCCGACTGCGTGGCGTTGGCCGGCAGCGCCCACGGCGGCATGTTGTCGGCGTTGTACACGCAGCCGGTGATGAGGGGGTAGTCGGGGTCGCCGTTGAGGAAGTCGACCACGACTTCCATGTTGATGCGCGGGATGAACAGGGCCCCGAAGCCGGAGCCGGCCCAGCTGCTGGAGACCCGCACCCAGCAGCTGGAGTTCTCGTTCATGGCGCCCACCCGGTCCCAGTGGAACTGCACCTTGACGCGCCCGTACTGGTCGGGCCAGATCTCCTCGCCCGGCGGGCCGACGACGACGGCGGTCTGCGGGCCGGTGGTCCTGGGTTTCGGCGTGGTGCGCGCGGGGGTGTAGGGCACGCTGGTGGGCTGGGCCAGCAGGGTGAACCGCTGGAACGAGCCTTCTTCCTGCGCCGTGCCCTTGGGGCCCGGGGCCGCAGCGCTGACCTGGGGGTTTTCC
>NZ_BAAJYS010000860.1:0-722 GCF_057543315.1 Acidovorax sp. KPB24-07 | reverse complement strand
CGACTCTCCACCACGTCGCAGCCCCACGTGCGCGCCAGGCCGCCGTGGCGTCCCGGCAGGCATCGGCCACGACCACGATGCGCACGGGTTCCTGCACCTGCGCGGCCGCCGCGCACACCGAATCCAGGCAGGCGCCGATGAGGGCGGCTTCGTCGTGCGCCGGAATGCACACGCCGATCATGGGGCGCCCTCCGCCGCACGGGCCAGCCGCTCCTGCGCGCCGCCCGCCTCCGCCACCGAGGTACCACTCCCGTTCTGCCACACGTCGATGCGCATGTCTTCGTCGCACCAGCCGCCCACGTGGTCGAGCGCCAGGGTGTCCCGCGCCTGCGCGTGGACGCCGTCGCCATGGGCCGGCGCATCGGCCACCGGCGCGCGCCAGTGGCACATCGCCAGGTGGCCGCCGCGCTGCAGATGCCCGGGCACCTGCGCGAGGAAATGGGCGAAGTCGGCCGGCGGCAGGTAATAGGCCAGTTCCGCCACCACGATGAGGTCACTGGGAGCCTCGGGCCAGTGCTGCGGAAAGCGCCAGTGCCGCAGCGCCACATGGCCGGCGCCGCTCAGCGTGGCGGCGGCGCGCTCCAGCGCCGCCGCGCTGGCATCGGATGCGATGAGCCGGTCGCAGCGCGCGGCCAGCGCCACCGTGTTGCCGCCCACCGAGCAGCCGGGCTCGAAGCCCTGGGCGTACCGGGGACGGGGGAGCGCGGCCAGCAGCAGGTCGC
>NZ_BAAJYS010000859.1:0-722 GCF_057543315.1 Acidovorax sp. KPB24-07 | reverse complement strand
CACGCTCGTGCCGGGCTGGCGCGCGCCGACATCATGATCCGCGCCAGCGACCGCAAGCCCTTCCTGCTGGAGATCAATACCTCGCCCGGCATGACCGGCCATTCGCTGGTGCCCATGTCGCCGCGCCAGCGGCGTGAGCTACGAGGCGCTGTGCCTGCGCATCCTGGCGAGCGCCTCGCTCGACGGGGCTGCAGGGGCATGCCGCGCCGCGTCACCGTCCACGCCACCCCCACGGGAACCCCGGGAGCCGCATGACCGCCTCGCTGCCCGCACCGCTTGACGTCAAGCTCATGAACCTGACCGCCACGGTCCTGTTCGTGGGCTGCGCCGCGTTCGTGCTGGTGGTGGGCGGCTCGTGGATGCTGCGCCATCCCGCGTTCGCGATCGGGCGCATCGTGGTGCAGGGCGAGCTGGTGCACAACAACGCCGTCACGCTGCGGGCCAACGTCGGGCCGCACCTGGTGGGCAATTTCTTCACCGTGGACCTGCGCGCCGTGCGCGAGGCGTTCGAGCAGGTGCCCTGGGTGCGCCACGCGATGGTGCGGCGCGAGTTTCCCAACAGCCTGCGCGTGGAGCTGCAGGAGCACGATGCCGCGGCCTACTGGGGCGCCGAAGAGGGCTCCACCCTGGTCAACAGCCAGGGCGAGGTGTTCGAGGCCAACGGCGACGACCTGGACGCGGACGAACTGCCCCGCCTGCAGGGCCCGCAGGGCCAGTCGCTG
>NZ_BAAJYS010000858.1:0-724 GCF_057543315.1 Acidovorax sp. KPB24-07 | reverse complement strand
GCCATGTGGGCGCCGGGTCGCGGCAACTGGTGCTTCGCGCACCGCCGCCACGCGGATGCCGGGGCGCCGCCACCGCCCCTGCCGGCCCCGGGGCCGAGCGCGGAGAAGCCCCCGGGTACGCAGCGGGAGGGCCGCCCGAGCGAAAGTGCCACACCAGGCGATGGGAGCGAGGGAGATGGCCCTGCCGACAGCGGCGGCGCCCTTTCCACCGGGGCTGCGGACTGGGGCGCCTTGCCCCCCGAGCCCGTGGGCACCCAGGCCTTCAAACCCGTGCGGCCGCTGGTGCCGCGCGGCGGGCAGGACAGCGCACCAAAAAAAAGCCTGAGCCCCCGCCCCGGGCGTGCCGCGGCGCGCCAGGGAGAACGGGGGCGGGGCGATGGAACGCCTGACCTGCGCGGCGGCGAGCCGGGGCCCTGGGACTGGCCGCGCACCTTCATGGCGCGGGGTGCTGCTGTTCAACTGCAGCGGGAACACCTGCGCCACCAGCCCGTACAGGCCCGCACCGGGCGGCTGCATTGCTTCGTGCTGGACTGCTCGGCCTCCATGGTGGCGAGCGGTGCCCTGGCGCGCGCCAAGGGCGTGCTGCTGGCGCTGATGGGCGAGGCCTACCGCCACCGCGACGACGTGGCGCTGCTGTGCTTCGGTGGCAGCGGCGTGCAGTTGCGCGTGCCGCCCCAGCGCGCGCCCGCCTGGAGCGACGGCTGGGTATCGCCCATCGGCGGCG
>NZ_BAAJYS010000857.1:0-725 GCF_057543315.1 Acidovorax sp. KPB24-07 | reverse complement strand
CGCGGCCGGCGGGGTGGTCTCGGCCCCAGCCGCCGCTTCGGCGAGCAGGGCCTGGGCGAGGGCGGTCGCGCGCTTGTCGACCTGCGCGGTCGTGCCCCAGCCCGTCAGCAGGCCTTCGGATTTCAGGCGCTCGAACGCCATCGAGGCACCCTGGTCGCTCACGCCGTGCTGGCGCTTGAGCACCGCGGCCGAGAACACTTCGTCCACCTTCACCGCACCCTCGGCCAATTGCGTGCAGAAGGCCGCGAAAACACGATCGCACTGCGCGTCCAGGCTTTCCGCCGGGGCGGGCGCCGGTGCAGAAGCGCTGGCGGTGGCGGAGCGCCCGGCACCATCCGTGGCCGCCTGCCTGGAAGCGGCCTGGGGCGCGGGCGCCTTGGCGGGCGCCGGCGAGGCACCGATGGCGGCGCCCGGTGCCACGCCGACTTCGCTGTAGCCCTTGTTCGTTTTCTCGGTGACCAGCTTGGTCAGCGCCGCCGAGGCCTTCGCGGCGTCGGCGAACGATTTGGTCTGGCTCTGGCCGGCCGTGCCGATGCGGCCCCACCGGATGTTGAGGTCGGAGCCGGAGGGCTCGATCTCCCAGAATTTGCTGGAGTTTCCTTCGATCAGTTCGAAACGGCGCATGGGGTCGGGTGTCCTTTCGCAAACGGGTCTTGGGGGATGGCCGGCGGCCGCGGCCCGGGCCGCGGAGCCGGTCGAAAAGGGTCAGGCGCTGCCCGGCGGCA
>NZ_BAAJYS010000856.1:0-728 GCF_057543315.1 Acidovorax sp. KPB24-07 | reverse complement strand
GGCTCGATGGCGCTCACGATGGCCGCCGATATCTCGTCCTGCACCTGAAAGAGGTCATCCACCGGCCGGTCGAAGCTCTGCGCCCAGATGGTTTCGTTGCGCGGCCCGTCGATCAGCTCCGCGGTCACGCGCAACCGGTTGCCGTTGAACCGGATCAGGCCTGACACGAGGTAGCGCACCCCCAGCTCCTGGCTGATGGTGCCGTTGGGCGGCAGCGGATGCCGGTAGCTCACCGAGGAGCTGCGGGCGATCACGTACAGCCAGCGCGAGCGGGACAGGCGGTTGATGATGTCCTCGGCCATGCCGTCGGCCAGGTAGCCGTCATCGGCGAGGCCGCCCGCCACACCGAACGGCAGCACCGCCACCGAGCGGGAGGCACTGGACACCATGGCGACCGGCAGCGGCTCAGGCACCTGGGTGCCACTGGCCACCGGCGCGACACGCGCGACGAACCGGTAGCCCTGCCCCGGGATGGTCATGATCAGGTCGGAGCCCAGCAGCTTGCGCAGCGAGGACACATGCACCTGCAGGTTGTTTTCCTCCACCACCATGCCCGGCCAGACGAGGTTGAACAGCTCCGATTTGGTCACCAGCGCGCCGGCTTTGTGAACCAGGGCGCACAGCACATCGAAAGCGCGGGCTCCCAGCAGGACAGGCTTACCGTGGGCCAGCAACTGGCGCTCGTGGACCCTCAGCGTGAAGTGGGAAAACGTGAATTCAGTGGTCAT
>NZ_BAAJYS010000855.1:0-729 GCF_057543315.1 Acidovorax sp. KPB24-07 | reverse complement strand
TCGGCTGCGGCGGCACCGGCGCCTTGGCCGGGCCGCTGCCCGCGCCGTCGGCCGATCCGGTGGTCTTGTCAGCGGGGCGCAGGCGGGAGACGCTGCGCGTGATCCATTCCGCAGTGGCATTCATGGCGTGATCCTCGAAGGGGGGTTGCGGGCGATGTCGCGCAGCGCGGCGCGCTGGCGCACGAGGTGGGTGCGCATGGCCTCCTCGGCCACCTCGGGAGCGCGCAGCTTGATGGCATCGAACAGCTCCAGGTGCTCGGCCAGGCTCTGCTGCAGCCGCCCCGGGGCGCGCAATTGCTGCAGGCGGGCCAGCCGCAGGATCTTGCGCAGGTCGCCGATCACCTGGGCCAGCCAGCGGTTGTCGGCCAGCGTGATGAGCGCCTCGTGGATGGCGTGGTTGGCCGCGTAGTACTCGCCGATGCGGCCGGCCGCGGCGTGCTCGCGCAGGCGCTCGTGCAGCACCTCCAGCGCGGCCAGGTCGGCATGCGGGTAGCGGTGGATGCGGGCGCGCGACAGGCGGGCGCCGTCGATCAGGCAGGCGTGGTTGAGCGCATCGGAAAACAGCGCATCGCCCTCGCCCACGAGCGCGGGCACGATGCCGGCGTTGGTGGCGTAACCCGCGTAGAAGTACAGCGCGCGCGGCAGGCCCACGAAGCGGGCGAGGTCGGCCTCCAGCGCCGCGTTGGCCGCACTGTGGCCGCTCACCAGCGGCGAGCCGCCCGAGCCCAC
>NZ_BAAJYS010000854.1:0-733 GCF_057543315.1 Acidovorax sp. KPB24-07 | reverse complement strand
CACTCGCGGCAGGCGGCGCGGTCGTCGGATTCGTCCACCGCCTGCGCGGCGGCCCAGGGCACGAGGCCATCCACCAATGCCCGGTGGGCTTCGCCGAAGAACGGCAGGGCGAGGTGCGCCGTGGACGGGGCGGCGGGCGCGGGGGGTGTGGCGGCGTGCATGGCCTCAATCCCCCGCGAACACGGGTTTCTGCTTGGCCGCGAACGCCTCGTAGGCGCGGCGGAAGTCCTGCGTCTGCATGCAGATGGCCTGCGCCTGGGCCTCGGCCTCGATCGCCTGGTCGATGGTCATGCTCCACTCCTGGCCCAGCATGGTCTTGGTCATGCCGTGCGCGAAGGTGGGGCCCTCGGCCAGCGAGCGGGCCGCGGCCTGCACGTGGGCGAGCAGGTCGGCCGATTCGTGCAGGCCGTTGAAGAAGCCCCAGGCCAGCCCTTCCTGCGCCGTCATCGCGCGGCCGGTGAACAGCAGCTCGGAGGCGCGGCCCTGCCCGATCATGCGCGGCAGCAGCGCGCAGGCGCCCATGTCGGCGCCGGCCAGGCCCACGCGGGTGAACAGGAACGCGGTGCGTGCGGCGGGCGTGCCGTAGCGCAGGTCGCAGGCCAGCGCCACCATGGCGCCGGCGCCGGCGCAGATGCCGTCGATGGCGCCCAGCACCGGCTGCGGGCAGGCGCGGATGGCCTTCACCAGATCGCCCGTCATGCGCGTGAACTCCAGCAGTTCGGGCATGGTCATG
>NZ_BAAJYS010000853.1:0-733 GCF_057543315.1 Acidovorax sp. KPB24-07 | reverse complement strand
CGGCGTGGTGTCGGCGCGCGAGCAGCTCGCCAGCAACCAGTCGCTCACCCAGGGCATCTCGGTGGACCAGAACCCCAACGTGCTGGCCGCCGCCGGCAAGGTGCGCGAGGCCTACCTGGCCGCCCGCCGCACCGACCTGCCCGCCCCCCGTGGACGGCTACGTGGCGCGCCGCACCGTGCAACTGGGCCAGCGCGTGGCCGCCGGCACGCCGCTCATGACCGTGGTGCCGCTCAACCAGGTGTGGGTGGATGCGAACTTCAAGGAAAACCAGCTGCGCAACCTGCGCCTGGGCCAGCCCGCCAAGCTCACGGCCGACCTGTACGGCAAGAAGGTGGAATACACCGGCACCATCGCCGGCATGGGCGTGGGCACGGGCTCGGCCTTCGCGCTGCTGCCCGCGCAGAACGCCACCGGCAACTGGATCAAGGTGGTGCAGCGCGTGCCGGTGCGCATCGCGATCGATGCCGAGCAATTGCGCACCCACCCGCTGCGCGTGGGACTGTCCATGGACGTGAAGGTGGACACGCAGGACCGCAGCGGCCACCTGCTGGCCGACGCGCCGCGCACCCAGGCCGTGGCGCAGACCGCGGTGTACGACGACCTGGACAAGGGCGCCGGCGCCGACGTGGCCCGCATCATCGCGGCCAACGCCGGTCCGGGCTACAAGCCCACGCTGGCCGCCGCGCCGGCCAAGGGCACATCGCAGGTCGCCATGGCGCCGGCCACGACCGC
>NZ_BAAJYS010000852.1:0-736 GCF_057543315.1 Acidovorax sp. KPB24-07 | reverse complement strand
CGTCGCGGCAGGGTCGGCGGGCACGTCGAGCGCGCCGTAGCACACGCCCGGCGCCACGAGCGGCAGCGCATGCCGCACCAGCCACAGGCGCCGCTGCGTCACCGCAAGCCTGCCCCCAGCGCGATGGCGGTGGCCAGGTAGATGGCGATTTCGCCGATCTGCTGCGTGGCCCCCAGGCAGTCGCCCGTGAAGCCGCCCAGCCGCCGCTCGAACCAGCGGCGCATGCCCAGCGCGGCCAGGGCACTGGCCGCGAGGGACGCTATCCATACCGCAATGCCCAGCGCATAGCCCATCAGCGCCAGAGACCCGATCGACCACAAAAGCGCGGTGGCCAGCGAGCGCCCGCTGATCTGGTCCGCCAGCGGCTTGCTCTTGGAGGTGGCCGTGTCGCCCACATGGGCCAGGGTGCGCACCAGCACCAGGGGCCAAAAGCGCGACAGCACATGCGCTGCGGCCAGCGCCGGCAGCACCACGCCCAGGCCGCCGGCGCCCAAGAGCGACAGCAAGGCCAGCTTGGCGGCCAGCGCCAGCACCAGCGCCATGGCCCCGAAGGCGCCGATGCGCGAGTCCTTCATGATCTCCAGCGCCCGCTCGCGCTGCAGGCTGCCGCCCAGGCCATCGGCCACGTCGGCCAGGCCGTCTTCGTGGAACCCCCCCGTGACCAGCACGGTGGCCACGGTGCTGAACACCGCGCACACCCAGGGCGCCGCGGGCTGGGGGCCCAGCGCCCACGCGA
>NZ_BAAJYS010000851.1:0-736 GCF_057543315.1 Acidovorax sp. KPB24-07 | reverse complement strand
TGACCGGTGCGGCCTGCGGGTCGGCCGCCTTGCGCTGCCATACCGCGAGGGCGCGCGCGGGTTCCAGCGCGAGCGGATGGGGCGTGCCGTCTTCCAGGTCGGCCAGTGTGTCGGCGACGATGCGTTGCAGCGCGCGGTGGCCGTGCAGATGGTCTTCGGTGTCGGCGGTGGCCACCGCGGCGGGGGCTTCGAGCAGCCAGAGCGCGCGGTCGAAGCCGGCCTCCACCGCGATGCGCAGCACGGGTGCGCCGGCCATGCCGAGCATCTGGCCGTGGCGCAGCAGCGTGTGCAGCAGCCCCAGCGCGGGGGCAAGCGCCTCGAAACGCGGCTCCTGCGCGATGGCGTCGCCGATGTCCCGCAGCAGCCCGTCGCTCAGGTCCGCAAGGCCTGCCCAGGCCGCGCTGTTCAGGCCTTCGGCCAGCGGCGCGATGCGCCCGCGTGCCTGGCGCAGGCGGTCTTCCAGGCGCGCCCGCGCGGCGTCTTCCAGCGTGGGCGCCCCAGGCGCCCGCCTCGATGAGCGCGGCCTGCTGCTCCAGCGGTTCGCTGAGGCTCCAGGCCTCGCCGCGTTCGCCCGACAGCGCCATCGCCGGGCCGCGCGTGCGCACCACGCCCGGCAACTGCAGCAACGCCAGCCGGTGCAGCACGCGGCTGCGGGCGCGGTCGCCTTCCTGCAGCATGTCGAGCGTGACGGTGCCGCGCAGCGGCAGGCCCTGCGCGGCCAGCTCGGCCCGCACGG
>NZ_BAAJYS010000850.1:0-737 GCF_057543315.1 Acidovorax sp. KPB24-07 | reverse complement strand
TTCGCCATCCGATGCCATTCGTTGTCCTTCCGGAAATGTGCTTGGGGCGAGTATGGCCCAGGCACCGCGCGGGCCACGGCGAACACCGCGGGGGTCAGCACCACCGCGGTCGCGTCGTTGGACAGGAACACGGTGACCAGCGTGCCCGGCCCATGGCGGTGGAGCCCGTGGCCGACAGCACCGGCACGCGCGCGTCATCCACCAGCACCTCGCCCAGGTCGCGCTGGCCGATGATCAGCTCCAGCAGGCCCGCGGGCGCATCGGCGCCGAAGCGGGCGATGGCGCGCTGCGCGATCGCGTGCGTGGCCAGCGCCGTGAGCGGGGTTTTTTCCGACGGCTTCCACACCACCGGATCGCCGCACACCAGCGCCAGCGCGGCATTCCAGGACCACACCGCCACGGGAAAATTGAACGCCGAGATCACACCGCACACGCCCAGCGGGTGCCAGGTTTCCATCATGCGGTGGCCGGTGCGCTCGGTGGCGATCGTCAGGCCGTACAACTGGCGCGACAGGCCCACGGCGAAGTCGCAGATGTCGATCATCTCCTGCACCTCGCCCAGCCCCTCGGACGGCACCTTGCCCGCCTCGATGGTCACCAGCAGGCCCAGGTCGGCCTTGGCCGCGCGCAGCTCTTCACCCAGCAGGCGCACCAGCTCGCCCCGGCGCGGCGCCGGCACATTGCGCCATGCCTGGAAGGCCGCATGCGCCCGCCCGATGGCCGCCGTGGCCTCGGCC
>NZ_BAAJYS010000849.1:0-743 GCF_057543315.1 Acidovorax sp. KPB24-07 | reverse complement strand
GGTGGGCGGGGCTTCACGCGCCATGGTGCGACGGGGCGTGCCCGGGCTCGGCATCGGCCTCGGCCTCGCTGCGCGCCAGGCAGGCGATGCCGCCCAGGATGAGCACCGCGCCCGCCACCTGCGGCCAGCCGATGGGCTCGTTGAACCACACGGCCGAGATGGCCAGCACCGAGACGACTTCCAGGTGCGATGCGGCGAACGCCGGGCCGATCGGGGCATGCTCCAGCAGCGTCATCCAGGTGAAGAACGCGCCCAGGTAGCCGATGAAGGCCCCGTAGATCCACGGGTGCCCGAAGACCCGCACCAGCCAGTCGGCGGACAGCTCCAGCGGCAGCGCGTGCTCGCCCGCGAGCTTGAAGCTGATCTGCGCCAGTGTGTCGAACGCCACCAGCGCGAGGAACCCGAGGGCATAGAAGCGCTTCATCCGTGCAGCCCCACGACGGCCACGCCGGCCGACACCAGGAGGATGCCGGCCACACGCATGCGCGACAGCTTCTCGCGGAACAGGAACCGGCCGGCCACCATGACGGCCACGATGTTGATGGAGCCCAGCAGCACGCCGTCCGACAGCGGCACGAGCGAGAGGAACGCCAGCCACACCAGGAACTCGGCGACGTAGCAGCCCACGCCGATCCACAGCCACGGCCGGCGCGCCATGAAGGCCCAGCGGGCCAGGCCACTGCCGGCGCGCGGGTCGGCCGTGGCCGCCGCCTTGAACGCCAGCTGCCCGCCCGTGTCCACCA
>NZ_BAAJYS010000848.1:0-745 GCF_057543315.1 Acidovorax sp. KPB24-07 | reverse complement strand
CCGGCCTACCTGGCGCGGCGGGGCGTGCCCCGGCACCCCGCCGAGCTGGCGGGGCACGACTGCCTGACCCTGCACATCGCCGGCCGGCGGGAGGTGCGCTGGCATTTCGAGCGGGCGTCCGATGGCGAGGCGGTCTCGGTGGCCGTGGAGGGCGAGCGCAGCGTGGACGACGGCTCCATGGCCCATGAATGGGCGCTGGCGGGCGGCGGCATCGTCTACAAGTCGGCGATCGACGTGCGCGCCAGCCTGCGCTCGGGCGCCCTGGTCGCGCTGCTGCCCGATTGGCGGGGGCAGCGATATGCCCTGCACGCCGTGCTGCCCAGCCACCGGTTCGTGCCGGCGCGCGTGCGGGCGCTGGTCGATCACGTGGCGCAGTGCTGCGCGGCCCTGGTGGCCGAAGAGGCTGCGATGCCCGGCCATCCCGGCTGGGTGGCCCTGCCGTGACGCCGCGCGCCTTTCTTTGATGGTCGGGCCGCCATGCGCGCCCGGCCCCGGCGCCGATAATCCCCCCGCCCATGAATGCGCTGCGCACGCCCTTCCTCACCGCCCGCTGGCTCCTGGCGTGGTTCGCTTTGGCGTTGGGCGTGGCCGCGGCGTCGCCCCTGGTGCACCCGCAGTCGCTGATGGTGGTGTGCAGTGCCGCGGGCGTGTTCCAGCTCGTGGCGCAGGACGATGGCACCGCGCCCGATGGCGGAGGCCTGCACACGCTCGACTGCGCTCTGTGCCTGCCGGGCGGCGCCCCGCC
>NZ_BAAJYS010000847.1:0-745 GCF_057543315.1 Acidovorax sp. KPB24-07 | reverse complement strand
CGCGCCAACTGGCCGCCACGCCCCAGCAGCACGCCGGGTACGGCCGCGGTGACGGCGGCCAGCAGCGCCAGCCCGAGCGAGAGCTGCGCCGCATGCGCGAGGCGCGCCAGCACGCTGCGGCCCAGCACGTCGGTGCCCAGCCAGTGCGTGGCACCGGGTGGCTGCAGGCTGTCGGCCAGCACCTGGCGGGCAGGGTCGATACCGATCAGCACCGGCCCCAGCAGCGCGAAAAGCGCGACCAGCGCCAGGATGATGATGCCTGCGCGTTGGCGCCATGCCGCACGCCGGGTCTGGCGTGCGGCGAGCGCCGGGATCCCGAGGGTTGCCGCGCTCATGTGGTGGCTCCCATGCGCCGACGCGGGTCAAGCGCAAGGCAGGCGGCGTCCACCAGCAGGTTGAACACCACGAACAGGAAGCCCATGCACAGGGCCGTGCCCTGGATCATTGGCACGTCGCGCCCGAACACCGCGTGCACCAGCGCATGGCCGATGCCGGGCCAGGCGAACAGCGTCTCGACCACCACCGCGCCCTCGACCAGGAACACGGCATGCACGCCCAGGTAGGCCACCACCGGCACCGCCGCCTGGCGCAGGCCGTGGCGCACCAGGGCCTGCCGGTCCGACAGGCCCTTGGTGCGCGCGAACTCGTAGGACGGCGAAGCCGCGGCCTCCTGCATCGCGCTGCGCGCCACCCGCGCCAGGCCTGCCGCGAGGCCCAGGCCGAGCGTCAGCGCGGGCAGCAGCAG
>NZ_BAAJYS010000846.1:0-745 GCF_057543315.1 Acidovorax sp. KPB24-07 | reverse complement strand
CGGCCTGGCCGCGCTGCGCGCCGGCCCGGCCTCGGGCAGCATGCCCATGACCTCGGGGTCTTCGCGGTTGAGCACCATCAGGCCGCTCTCGCCGAAGATGCGCGCCTTGGCGGCCGCGTAGGCGGCCAGGCTGCCGTGCCAGTCCAGGTGGTCCTGGCTGATGTTGAGGACGGCCGCGGCCGTGGGCTCGAAGCCCGCCACGCCGTCGAGCTGGAAGCTGGACAGCTCCAGCACCCAGACCTCGGGCAGAGTGCCCGCATCGATGTGCTGGCCCAGCGTGTCCAGCAGGGTCGGGCCGATGTTGCCGGCCACGGCCACGGTCTTACCGGCGCAGTCCACGAGCCGGCCGGTGAGCGAAGTCACCGTGGTCTTGCCGTTGGTGCCGCTCACGGCCACCACCGCCGGGGCGTAGCCGTGCGCGGCGCGCAGCTCGCGCAGCGCCATGGCGTATAAGGCGAGTTCGCCCTCCATGCGGATGCCGCGCGCCCGGGCCTCGGACGACAGGGCGGCCAGCGTGTCGGGACGCAGGCCGGGCGAGCGGTAGATGGCCTGCGGCATGCGCCCTTCGAGCAGGGAGGCGTCGAACGCACCGGCCACGAAGCGCACCTGGGGCAACTCGGCATGCAGCGTGCCGCGCTGCGGAGGCGCCTCGCGCGTGTCTGCCACGGTCACCTGCGCGCCGCAGCGCACGCACCAGCGGGCCATGGCCAGCCCGGAAGCGCCCAGGCCGAGAATGAGAATGTCT
>NZ_BAAJYS010000845.1:0-745 GCF_057543315.1 Acidovorax sp. KPB24-07 | reverse complement strand
TCCCCCTGCCCGCCGCCGGCGCCGTGCACCACCGGCTCGCGGCGGCGCGGCCCGTCACGCGGGTGCCGCCGGCCGATCCCACCGTCCTCCATCCGGCCGAGCGGGCTTCCGCCACCCTGCGCAAAGGGGAGTGGCTGCGATGAATGCCATGGAAGTCGACATCCACCTGGGCGAGGACGCCCGTTGGTTCTACGAGGCGCAGGGCGAGTGCCGCGGCCCGGTGCCCGACGACGAGATCGTGCGCCTGATCGATGCCCGGCGCCTGCCCCCGGGCCAGCGCATCTGGCGCCCGGGCCTGCCGTGCTGGGTACCGGTGGAGCATTCGGAGTTCCGGCCGCACCTATGCCCCCACCTGGGCTTGCACGTGCCCGCCGATCCCTGGGCCGGCAGCGTGAACAACACGCTGGCCTGGCTGCTGGCCTGCGCACCGGTGATGGGCGTGTCGCTGGAGGGTTTCGTGGCCTACCTCGTGTACCGCGATCCGTACGTGTCGCAGCGGGCCGTGCAGTCGGGGGCGTTCTTCTTCCTGACGGTGGCGTTCAACGTGCTGCTGGCCTTCGTGGACGAGCGCTGGCTGTGGCGCGCCGGGCACGACACCGCGGGCTTTCGCGGCTGGGTGTGGCTGGCGCCCGCCTACCTCTACCGGCGCGCGCGGCGGCTGGGGCAGGGCCTGGCGCCCCTGGCGGCGTGGGTGGTGTGCCTGCTCGTGGTGCTGATGCTCTGAGCGCGGGAGTGGGCAGCGGCC
>NZ_BAAJYS010000844.1:0-751 GCF_057543315.1 Acidovorax sp. KPB24-07 | reverse complement strand
TTGGGCGATGGTTCGTCAGCCGCCTGGCAGTGGGCCGGCGTGGCCTGCGTGGTGCTGGCGCTGGGGTGCGTGGTGCTCGGGCCGCGCTGGGCGCGGCGCTGACCGGGCCTGGTGCCGGGTCAGCGCTGGTTCAGCGTGCTACAGCGGCCGGCGGCGGGCGTAGCGCACCACCGTCACCCCCGCCCGCGCCTGGCGCGTGGAGGGCATGACGAGCACGCAGTCGTCGTACGGCGTGGTGACGGGTTCGCCGTCGTTGTCGCCGATCACCGTGCCGGCCTTGGGGATCACCTCCAGGCCGGTGAACGGCTGCGTGAAGCGGAAGGCGCTGCTCTTGGCGACCACCGGGCCGGTCACCTCCAGCACCCACTGGCGCGGCGCATCGGGCTGGCGCCAGCCGGGCAGCAGCGCGGCCAGCGCCTCGGGGTGGAGCACCTGCGCCGCCGCCAGGAAGCGCACGCACTGGTCGTAGGCCACGGTGCGGCTGGACAGCGCGCCATGGAAGCCGCATTCCACCAGCAGCGAGCGGCGGTCGCCCGCCTGCGCGTCGGGCAGTCCGAAGTGCCCGTAGTCGCGCATGCGCACGCCGTCCTGGTGGCCCGCATCGGCCACGATGTGCTCGGGCGCGCCCATGCGGCGGGCCAGCTCCAGGTTGCGCGGGTGCAGGCCGGTGAGCAGGAGCGGCGCCCCCGGCTCGTGCATCGAATGCAGGTCGAGCAGCCAGTCGGCGCGCGCCACGAAGGGCCGCAGCGCG
>NZ_BAAJYS010000843.1:0-751 GCF_057543315.1 Acidovorax sp. KPB24-07 | reverse complement strand
CGGGCCCGGGCGCATTCGGCCTGCCATGCCTGCAGGCGGGAGGGCACCGGCGCATCGGCGCCGGTGAGCCAGGTGTTCATGGCCAGCACGCCGTCGAACCGCCCGGGCAGGGCCATGGGCAGCGTCAGGCCCAGCGCCCCGCCCCAGCCCTGCACCACCAGCACGGCGTGGCGCAGGTCCAGCCGTTCGATCCATTCGATCAGCACCTGCCGGTGCCATTCGAAGCGGTGGGCGGCCTCTTTCTTGGGCTTGTCGCTGCGGCCGAAGCCGATGAGGTCGGGCACCACCACCCGGTCGCCCGCGGCGGCGAACACCGGCAACATGTGGCGGTACAGGTAGCTCCAGGTGGGCAGGCCGTGCAGGCACAGCCAGGTGCGGGCGGCATCGCGCGGGCCCTCGTCCAGGTAGTGCAGGCGCAAGCCGGCGAGCGCGGGCAGGTCGCTCAGGTAGTGCGGCGCCCAGGGGTAATCGGGCAGGCCGGCGAAGGCGGCGTCCGGCGTGCGCAGCGCGTCATCGCGCAGCGGGTGGCCGACAGCGCCCGGGCGCGCTGCTGGCTGCGCCGCTCGCGGAAAAAACCGCTGAGCAACTCGCCGCACTCCGGGGCCAGCACGCCGCGCCGCGACCTGGGTGTGGTGGTTCAGCCGCGGCTCGGCGAACAGATCGACGACCGAGCCGGCCGCGCCGGTCTTGGCGTCCTGCGCCCCGTACACCACGCGGCGGCAGGCGGGCGTGCAGCATGGCGCCGCTGCAC
>NZ_BAAJYS010000842.1:0-752 GCF_057543315.1 Acidovorax sp. KPB24-07 | reverse complement strand
GAAAGAGCGCGCCGCGCGGCGAGGGCTTCAGGCCGCCGCCGCGCCCGCCTGCGGCGGCGCCGCGAGGTAGTTGTTTTTCACGCGCACGTAGTGCTCGGCCGAATACCGCAGGTACGCGATTTCCTGCGGTGTCAGCGCCCGCTGCCGCACGGCCGGGCGGCCCGTGTAGAGGTAGCCGCTCTCCAGCACCTTGCCGGGCGTGACCAGGCTGCCGGCGCCGAGCATCACGCGGTCGCCGACCACCGCGTCGTCCATCACGATGCTGCCCATGCCGATCAGGCACTCGTCCCCGATGGTGCAGCCGTGCAGGATCACCGAATGGCCCAGCGTGACGTGGCTGCCGATCACGAGCGGCGAGCCGTCCGGCTTGCCCGGATGGCGGTGCGACACGTGGCCCATGGCCAGGTCCTGCACGTTGGAGCATTCGCCCACCACGATGCGGTTCACGTCGCCGCGCAGCACCGCGTTGCACCACACCGAGCTGTCGCGCCCCAGGTGCACATCGCCGATCACCTGGGCCGAGGGGTGGAGGTAGACGCCGGCGTCCAGAGCGGGGGCGGTGTCGAGGTAGGGGGCGAGGGGCATGGGGTGCGGTCCGGAGAGAAAGGGGCGGGACGTTGGCGTCGGCAGCGATCTTATGCAAGAACCCCGTGCGCCGCGGCGCTCACCGCAGCGGCGCGTCGCCCGGCGCCCCGAGCGGTGCTGGCCGCCACGGACTGCGCCCCGTCAGCCCCCACGATGGCCGCCTTCAG
>NZ_BAAJYS010000841.1:0-757 GCF_057543315.1 Acidovorax sp. KPB24-07 | reverse complement strand
CGTACCGAGCGCGCCCAGCCCCGCCAGCGCGATGCCGGCCGCCAGAACCCTGCCACGGCGGCACGCCGCCCGCGCGAAATCGAATGGGGATGTGGATGTGGATGTGTCGTGCCCCGTTGCCATGCCCTCGTGTCCTTGGTGTCGTGCGATGTCTGCCTGCGCAGCCACGTCAGGGGCGCATGCGGACGGCAGTGTATCCAGTGGTTTCAGGCTGGCCGGCAAAACGCTACTTTTTTGATAGCACAATGCCTTAGTACTGATTGTCCTGGAAGCATTTTTCGCCTGGAGCGCCTGCGTTGCGAGCGCCCCTCCACCGCATGCCGAAGTTATGCCCGCCCTCTGTGGGCCGTTCTGTGGACAACCCCAGGGACAACCCGCCGGATCGGCGCAGGCAGTGGCTTGCAGCCCGGTGCCTGCATTTTGGGCAGTGGCGGCCGGGCGCGGCCGGCACTTTTCCGGGGTGCCGCTATAGTGCGCGGCCGGCACGGCCCCTGCGCCCGCCTTCATTGCATCCCCTCCCCCGCTCCGATCCCCGCTCCGATCCCCCGTGCCCATCGCCACCCTGCTCTGCCTGGTCGTCGCCGTCAGCGACGGCGACACCCTCACCGCCCGCTGCGGCGACCGCCGCCCGATCCAGGTGCGCCTGGCCGCCATCGATGCGCCCGAGCGCCGCCAGGCGTTCGGCCCGCCGTCCCGCCAGAACCTTGCGCGCCTGTGCCTGCGGCAGAAAGCCACGCTGCAGACCGTGGCCCGCGAC
>NZ_BAAJYS010000840.1:0-760 GCF_057543315.1 Acidovorax sp. KPB24-07 | reverse complement strand
CCTCGAAGTCCGCCCGCGAGCGGTAGGCGTGCAGCAGGCCGCGCTGGGCCACCAGATGCGGGACGCCGGCTTCGCCGGCCAGCCGGGCATGCAGCGCCGGCGCATCGCGCAGCAACTGGCGCAGGGCATGCGCGGTGCGGGCCACGTGCGCAGGCGTGCGGCCCGAGCGCAAGAAGCGCCACAGCCACGGCAGGGCGCGGGGCAGGTAGCCCCAGCGCACGGTGAGCGGGCCTTGCGGGTCCAGCAGGTAGCCAGGCACCTGCTTCCACATGCCGGGCCCTGCGGGCGGAAGAATGGAGTGGGAAGACAGCCAGCCCGCATTGCCGTAGCTCGTGGCTTCTTCGCCAGCGGGGGCATGGGGGTTGAGCAGCGTGACCTGGCGGCCGGAGCGCAGCATCTCGATCGCGCACACCGTGCCCACGATGCCGGCCCCGATCACCACGACGTGCCGGCGCCGGTCGGCAGGCCCGGTGGCTCTGGCCTGGGTGGCGTCGTCGGCAAGGGCGGGAGTGGCGAGGGCTGTGGCGGGCATGTGTGCGGCTGCGCAGGGCAGCGAGGAGGAGAGGGGGTGTGGGCCGGACCCGGTCGTGCCATTTTTCCACGAAAGGGTCCGGTCCACGGTGCCCTGCCGGCCTGGTGCCCGGTGAGCACCGGCGGATCAGCAGTCCTCGCCGCGGCGCACGGAACGCTGCAGCGCCATGCGGTCGGCGCGGCGCTGCTGCGGAAATAGCCCGCCACGTCGAACGTGAGGCGGTAGGTG
>NZ_BAAJYS010000839.1:0-760 GCF_057543315.1 Acidovorax sp. KPB24-07 | reverse complement strand
GACCGGCCCCCGCCCGGCCGGCCTGGGTGCCGCCGCTCTCCCCGCTGGCGCCTGGCGCGGCACCCGCCCCAGCGGCATCCGACGACCTGGAGTTCTTCAACGGCCTGGGCGGATTCGCCCTGGACGGGCGGGAGTATGTCGTGCGGCTGGGCGCAGGCCAGGCCACCCCGGCGCCCTGGATCAACGTCATCGCCAACCCGGGGTTCGGGTTCCAGGTGTCCGAGCGCGGCAGCACCTGCACCTGGTGCACCAACAGCCGCGAGAACCAGCTGACCCCGTGGTCCAACGACCCGGTGAGCGATCCGTCGGGAGAAGCGATCTACGTGCACGACGAAGCCACGGGCGAAGCGTGGACCGCCACGGCGCAGCCGCTGGGCGACGATGGCCTGTACGAAGCGCGCCATGGCCACGGCTACAGCCGGTTCGCGCACGCGGCGCGCGGCCTGGGGCTGGAGTTGCTGCAGTACGTGCCCGGCGAGGACCCCGTCAAGATCTCGCGCCTCACCCTGCGCAACACCTCGGGCAAGGCCCGGCGCCTGACCGTCACGGCCTATGCCGAATGGGTGCTGGGCACCTCGCGCGGCGCGTCGGCGCCGTTCATCGTGACCGCGGTGGATGCCGGCAGCGGCGCCCTGCTCGCCCACAAGCCCTGGGACATGGCGTTTGCCGGCCGGGTGGCCTTCGCGGACCTGCGCGGGCAGCAGACGGCGTGGACGGCCGACCGCACGGAGTTCCTGGGCCGCCACGGCGGGCCCGGGGC
>NZ_BAAJYS010000838.1:0-764 GCF_057543315.1 Acidovorax sp. KPB24-07 | reverse complement strand
CGCGGTGGCCCTGGGGATCGCGCGTTATCGCACGCACCACGGCCTGGCCGCCGCGGGCGACGCGGCGCCGTTCAGCGCGTCGGCCACGCTGCTGTCCTGGGGGCTGCGCACGCTGCTGTGGGCCACGGTGCTGCTGGCCATGCTGTCCAATCTGGGGGTGAACATCACGGCGTTCGTGGCCAGCCTGGGGGTGGGCGGCATCGCGGTGGCGCTGGCAGTGCAGAGCATCCTGGGCGATCTGTTCGCCTCGCTGGCGATCGCAGTGGACAAGCCGTTCGATGCAGGCGATTTCATCGTGGTGGGCGGCGTCGCGGGCACGGTGCAGCGCATCGGCCTCAAGACCACGCGCATCCGCAGCCTGGGCGGCGAGCAGGTGGTGATGAGCAACACCGACCTGCTCAAGCAGACCATCAACAACTACCGCTACCTGCAGGAGCGGCGCATCGTGTTCCAGTTCCGCGTGCCCTACGGCACCACGGCCGAGCAGGCCGAGGCGGTGCCGCAGGCCGTGCGCCGCATCATCGAGGCCGAAGGCCAGGCGCGCTTCGACCGCGCGCACCTGCAGGGCTTCGTCGAGAACGGGCTGCAGTACGAGGTGGTCTACATCGTGCTGGACCCGGCCTACAACGTGTACATGGACCTGCAGCAGCGCATCAACCTGTCGCTGATGCGCGAACTCGCCGCGCTGGGCGTGGACTTCGCCGTGCCGGCGCGCACGGTGCAATTGGCCGCGCCGGCGGGCGGGCCGCCGCCCGGGGGCTTTC
>NZ_BAAJYS010000837.1:0-766 GCF_057543315.1 Acidovorax sp. KPB24-07 | reverse complement strand
GCGCCCGCAGATGGCTGCGCAGGCCGGCGATGCCCGTGCCGTTACCGATCAAGACGAGGGGCCGAGCAGCGTTGTCCTGCAACCGGAAAGGCCCGTGCGCGCGCAGGCGCAGCGGCACGGCATCCCCCAGCGCCAGGCCCGCGCACAGCCAGCCCGATGCCACGCCGGGCGTGCCGTCCTCGCGCACGGCCTGGCGCACGGTGAGATGAATGCGTCCGTCGCCCGGCACCGAGGCGATGGAATAGTTGCGCGGGCGTTGCGGGTCGGCCGGCGCGCACAGTTGCACCAGGTCGCCGGACGCCCAATCGGCCGCGGTACCGGGCGGGGGCGCCAGTTCGATGTGGAACACCGGCGCTCCCAGGCTGCCCGGGTTGAGGTGGCGGCGCGCGGCCAGCGTCCAGTCGGCGAACGGCGGCGCCTCCCAGGCAGGCGCCCCGTTCAGGTTCGCGACCTGCGACAGCTGGTGCTGCCATGCCAGGAGCGCGGCCGGGGCGCCGTTGTCCATCTCCACCCGCTCGAACAACGGCACAGCGCCCTGCGCGCGCAGCCAGCCGTCCAGCTGGCGGCCGAAGCCGCAATAGTGCGCGTATTGCCGGTCGCCCAGCGCCAGCAGGCCGTACTGCAGGCCTGCCAGCGAGGGCGCCGCGGCCGCGCCCATCCACTGCCCCTGGAAGCCCGCGGCGTTGTCAGGTGCATCGCCCTCTCCGTACGTGCTGGCCAGGAACAGCGCGCGGCGCGTGCGCTGCAGCAGCGCCGCATCCACCGC
>NZ_BAAJYS010000836.1:0-766 GCF_057543315.1 Acidovorax sp. KPB24-07 | reverse complement strand
CGCCGCGCTGCTGGACGGCAAGCCGGTGATCGGCTTCGAGGTCTCGCGCAGCCGCGGCGCCAGCGAGGTCGAGGTGGGCGCGGGCGTGCAGCGGGCGCTGGACAAGCTCCAGGCCGAGCGGCCCGACCTGCACCTCACGCGCACGGTCGATTTCGTGGACATCGCCAGCGACGAGTACGACAGCTCCATGCGCCTGCTGTACGAGGGCGCCATCCTGGCCGTGGTCGTGGTGTGGCTCTTCCTGCGCGACTGGCGCGCGACCATCGTCTCGGCCGTGGCGCTGCCGCTGTCGGTCATCCCGGCCTTCATCGGCATGCACCTGCTGGGCTTTTCCATCAACATCATCACGCTGCTGGCGCTGTCGCTGGTGGTGGGCATCCTGGTGGACGACGCCATCGTGGAGGTGGAGAACATCGTGCGCCACCTGCGCATGGGCAAGTCGCCCTACCAGGCGGCGATGGAGGCGGCCGACGAGATCGGCCTGGCGGTGATCGCCACCACCTTCACGCTGATCGCGGTGTTCCTGCCCACCGCGTTCATGAGCGGCATCGCCGGGCGCTTTTTCAAGCAGTTCGGCTGGACGGCGGCGCTGGCGGTGTTCGCCTCGCTGGTGGTGGCGCGGCTGCTCACGCCCATGATGGCGGCCTACCTCATGAAACCCATGGTGGCGCAGGAGAAGGAGCCGCGCTGGCTGGGCACCTACATGCGCGCCTCGGCCTGGTGCCTGCGCCACCGCGTGATCACGCTGCTGGGCGCGCTGCTGTTC
>NZ_BAAJYS010000835.1:0-772 GCF_057543315.1 Acidovorax sp. KPB24-07 | reverse complement strand
CCCCACCAGGGCGCCTGGGCGGCGCGGTTCAGCCGGTCCGCCAACGGCCGGCAGATGGTGCCCGGGGGCGAATGGCTGCGGCAGCTGGCGCAGGACGAGCCGCCCGGGCGCGCGGCGCTGTTCACCTGCTTTTATTCCAACTGCGACAACGCGGTGTATCCGGCCGCCACGGCCACGCTGGACAGCGCGGACAACCGCCTTCGCGAGGGCCTGGCGCACGTGCAGATGGCGTTCCATCCGCCGGTGGTGCGGGAGTGCCTGGACCTCATCGCGGCGCCGTAGGCCGCAGGGCATTGCCGCCTGCTTCTACGCCGCAGGCGCCGCGGAGCGCCGCGCGTTGAAGTCGTCCGATCCCACGCCCATGTCCTTGCCGTACTGCGGCGACACATAGGCCACGTTGACCCCGGCCAGCAGCCGCTTGAGCTGCTTCACGGCGGCCACGTTGCCGCTGCTGAAATCGTCCGGCAGCGTGAGCCGGTCCTGGTAGGCCAGCTGGAAGGCCCGCTTGTCGTCCGTCGAGCCGTTTTGCGCGGCCTTGAATGCCAGGGCGATTTCCCGCAGGCCCGCATCGGCGGATTCGGGCGTGCCGAAGCCCGCGCGCAGCGCCGCCCGGCCTTCTTCGGTGGAGATGGCCATCACATCGACCGGCACCGGTTTGGCCGCTGGCGCCGGCGTGGCGGAGACCGGGTGCAGCGCCGGTTTCGCGGCTGGGTGCTTTGGCGGGCGGGGCTTGAGGTGCGCCTTGGGTGGTGGAGGCGGGGGCGGCGGCGGA
>NZ_BAAJYS010000834.1:0-773 GCF_057543315.1 Acidovorax sp. KPB24-07 | reverse complement strand
CGAGGGCTCGGTGCGGCGCGATCACCGGCGGCGGAGGCGCGCTCGGGCAAGGTAGCGGCGCGTGGTGCGGGCTTGGCGGGCACCGAGGCGGGCGTTGGCACGGGCACGGCTACAGCAGCAGGCACCGCTGCAGGCGTGGCATATGCGACCGGCTCGGGCATGCCCGGCCACTCGTCCGCCGCCTGCGGCGCGGTCTGAAGCGACTCGCGACCCGTCGGCCCATCCACCACCGCGCCGCCCAGGGGCCCGTTGCCGCCACTGGCAGCGACGGCATGGCTCCAGTCCAGCGCCGACTGGCGGCGTGCGCGCGCCCAGATCCAGGCCGCCAATCCCAGGGCCAGGACCAGCAAGGCCAGCAGCCCGTAGACCACCGTGGCGGAAAACCGCTCGGTCTCGGCGGCTTCGAGTTGCTGCCTGAGCTGGGCGGCGGCCGCACGCTCGGAGGTGGCCTGGGCACGCTGCGCTGCCACCTCGGCTTCGAGCTTGCCAGTGCGTGCCGCGGACTGCTGCAGCTCTTCCACGGGCGTGTTCAGCGCCTTCCACAGCGCAGCGGCTTCGGTGCGCTGGGGGCTGGCATCAGTGGCGGTGGGCGCAGCCATCTCGGGGGCCGCACGCAGCGGCAGCGGGGCGTCGAGCCACACATCCAAAGGCTCCATCACGAGGCGGGGGCGCTCGGCGGGCGCCGGCTGCTGCGGGCTGGTGAATACCGCGCGGCCCGAAGCGGGCGTAGCGGGGGCCGCCGCAGCACGGGGTGCGGGGGCATTCGCGGCAGG
>NZ_BAAJYS010000833.1:0-780 GCF_057543315.1 Acidovorax sp. KPB24-07 | reverse complement strand
GACCGCATCGGCCGGCGCCCGCCGATCATCGTGGGCGCGCTGCTGTCGGGGCTGCTGGCGTTCCTGTACCTGTATGCCATCAGCATCCACCACGTGCCGATGGCGATCGGCATGTCGCTGCTCATGTGGGGCGTGGTGTACCAGGGCTGCAACGCGGTGTTCCCGAGCTTCTACCCCGAGCTGTTCCCGGCCCGCACCCGCGTGACCTCGATGGCCATCTCGCAGAACGTGGGCACCACGCTCACGGCCCTGCTGCCCGCGCTGTTCGCCGCCGTGGCGCCGCCCGGCTCCACCAACGTGCCGGCCACCGTGGGTGCGATCGCGTTCGGCGTGACGGCCATCGCGGCGCTGGCCGCGTGGTCGGCGCGCGAGACCTTCCGCATTCCCACGCAGGACCTGGGCCAGCCCGATGCCCAGCCCCTGTCCGAGGCCGCATACGAACAGGCCCGCCAGGAAGCCCTGCGCAGCCACGGGCGCGGCCGCTGAAACACCCACGGCAATCGGCCCACCATCGTTCCCCATGCAGCAGCAAACCATCAACGGCAGCACCCGCCTGATCGCCCACCTGGGCTACCCGACCGAGGCCTTCAAGGCCCCGATGATCTACAACCCGTGGTTCGCGCAGCAGGGCATCAACGCCCTGGTGGTGCCCATGGGCGTGCGGGCCGAGGACTACCCCGCCACGCTGCAGGTGCTGCGCCGCATGACCAACTGGCACGGCGCGCTGGTGACCATGCCGCACAAGGTGAGCACGCTGGCGCTGGTGGATGCGCTCACGCC
>NZ_BAAJYS010000832.1:0-781 GCF_057543315.1 Acidovorax sp. KPB24-07 | reverse complement strand
CTCGGGCAGCGTGTCCGCCGTGGCGCCGGAGGCGCTGCCGCCGCAGCCGGCCAGCGGGGCAACCACTGTGCCCAGGGAGAGCCCGAACATCCACTGCAGGCTGGCGCGGCGCGTCGGCTCCGGGGTCGAGAAAGAATCGGTCATGGCGGGCCTTCAGGCGAATGCGATGGGATGGGGTCGGACCTGCACGGCGGTGGACGGAAACGCCCCGCAGGCGGACGAGCGGTTGTCGCCCCAGGCGAGCAGCCCGGTGCCGGTGCGCGCCAGCACATGGCCCGATCCGGCCGCCAGTTGCAGCACGCCGCGCAGCGCCGGCACCCGCAGCGGCCTGGCGGAAAAGGCCATGCCGTCCCGCGCGAGCTGCCCCATGCCGTTCCAGCCCCATGCGAACACATCGCCCTGGCGAGACAGCGCCACGGTGTAGAACATGCCCGCATCCACCTGCGCCACGGCGAAGCCAGTGCGCACCCGCACGGGCCGGGCGACATAGCGCGCATCGCCGCCGCCCGCCTGCCCGTACTGGTTGGAGCCCCAGGCCCACAGCCCGCCTTGCGCGTCCACCGCGAAGCTGTGCGTGTCGCCCGCGGCCACCTGCACGATGCGCCCGGGCAGGTCCACCCGCACCGGCACGGCGGATTCCTTCAGTGCCCCGTTGCCCAGTTGGCCGGCCGCGTTGGCCCCCCAGGCCCAGACGCGGCCAGCCCGGTCCCAGCGCCAGCACGTGCGCATGGCCGGGCGCCAGGTGCGCGATGGCGCCCAGGCCTTCGATGGCCGCGGGCCG
>NZ_BAAJYS010000831.1:0-783 GCF_057543315.1 Acidovorax sp. KPB24-07 | reverse complement strand
CTCGGTCTGGGCCCAGGCGGCGGCCAGGCCCGCGTAGGCGGGGCGGGACAGCCATGACAGGCGGCGTGCGCCGGCGAGCGATTGGGCGTTGAGGCGGGCGTTGGCCAGCACCACGGGAATGCCGCGCTGGCGGCAGCCGGCCAGCAGGTTGGGCCAGATCTCGGTTTCCATGAGGATGCCGATCTCGGGGCGGAACTGCTGCAGAAAGCGCCGCACCGCGCCGGGCGTGTCCCACGGCTGCCAGACCTGCACGTCGCCGGGTTGCAGCAGTTTCTCGCCTTCGGCGCGGCCGGTGGCGGTGCCATGGGTGAGCAGCAGGCGCATGCCGGGCAGCAACTGGCGCAGCTCGGCCAGCAGGATGGCGGCGGCCCGGGTCTCGCCCAGCGAGACGGCATGCACCCAGACGAAGGGGTTGCCCAGGCCGGTGGTGCTGATGGGGGCCAGGCTGTCCATCGCCTGCGGGTAGTGGCCGAAGCGTTCTTCCACGGCCACGCCGTAGCCAGGTTCGGTGGCGGCGCGGCGGCGCAGCTTGCCGCGCAGCAGCGGCTGGGCCAGCCAGGTGATGGCCGAGTACAGGGCGCGGGCGGGGGTCACTGCCCTGCCACGCCCGCGGTGCCGGGCCGGCCGGGTTCTGTGGGGAGCACGCGGCCCTGCCACCCGTCGGCGTTGCCATCGCGCATCGCGATGACCAGATACGTGCCCGTGCCCGGGGCGGCCACCACGCAGGCGCCGCCCGGCGCCCAGAAGGCGCTGCGGCCGGCACAGGCGTAGCCGCCGGTGGGC
>NZ_BAAJYS010000830.1:0-784 GCF_057543315.1 Acidovorax sp. KPB24-07 | reverse complement strand
CCGGACGATGCCCCCGCCGACGACGCCACCGCGCTGTGGCAGGCCCTGGGCGTGGCCGATGCCGCCCGGGTGCCCGAGCTGGACGTGGCGGCGGTGCAGGGCCTGCGCCCGGCCTGAACCCGCAGCAACGAACGAGAAGGAACCGACATGCAATGGAACACCCTGGCCGAAAGGCTCTTCGGCGCGCAGCACGGCATCGTGGCCGATGGCGACCTGCTCTTGGGCACACCCACCTTCGACGGCCAGCCCCTGGCCGTGATCGGCACCACAAACCATGCGCCCATCGGCGTGCGGCTGGCGCTGGCCCAGGCCCGCGCGGTGCTGGACACCGTGGCGCAGCACCCCGGCCGCGCCATCCTGCTGCTCATCGACACGCAGGGCCAGCAATTGCGCCGGCGCGACGAACTGCTGGGCATCAACCGCGCAATGGCGCACCTGGGAATGGCCATCGACCTCGCGCGCCGGCACGGCCACCGCGTGGTTGGGCTGGTCTACGACCAGGCGCTCTCGGGCGGCTTCATCACCTCGGGCCTGATCGCCGACGCCTGCTACGCACTGCCCGAGGCCGAGATCCGCGTGATGCGCATTCCCGCCATGGCGCGCGTGACCAAGCTGCCCGAGGCCCGGCTCACCGAGCTGTCGCAGTCCAACCCCGTGTTCGCCCCCGGCGTGGACAACTACGTGGCCATGGGCGGCGTGCGCGCGCTGTGGGAAGGCGACCTGGCCGCCGCGCTGCGCGAGGCCCTGGCCCACACGCCCACCGACGACGTGCGGGCCCGGGACT
>NZ_BAAJYS010000829.1:0-785 GCF_057543315.1 Acidovorax sp. KPB24-07 | reverse complement strand
GCTGCCGCCACAGATACACCCAGCCCACCGCGACGCCGGCCAGCAGCAGCGCCCAGCCCAGCGGGGCCGCCGCACGCGAGGCCTCGCCCCGCACGCCGAGCTGCTCGCCACCGATGAAGATCAGCGCGAACATGAGGATGTTCAGCGTGACGTCCAGCACCGTCAGCCGCGCGCCGGTGTGCGTGCTGGGCGGATTGAACGGCAGCGCGCGCAGCCCCAGCCACAGCGTGAACAGGCCCAGCGGCAGGTTCAGCGCGAACAGCCAAGGCCACGATGCGAAAGACAGGATGGCCGCCGCCACCGAGGGCCCGGCCATCGACGAGGTGGCCACGACCAGCGAGTTGATGGCCATGCCCCGGCCCAGGTGAGCGCGCGGATAGGTCAGGCGCACCAGCGCGGCATTCACGCTCATGATGCCCGCCGCACCCAGCCCCTGCACCGCGCGCGCCACGACCAGCGCTGGGAGTGAAGTGGCCAGCATGGCCCCGAGCGACGACACGGCGAACAGCGCCATGCCCAGCAGGTACACGCGCCGGTAGCCGATGCGCTCGCCCAGCGAGGCGAGCGGCAGCAGCATGACCAGCGTGGCGATCTGGTAGGCGTTGACGACCCAGATGGCCTGCGCCGCGCCCGCGTTCAGTTCGCGAGCGATACCGGGCAGCGCGAGGTTGACGATGCTGCCGTCCAGCACCGCCACGGCCAGTCCGAGGATGATGACCAGCATGGCCCGCGCACGGTCGCGCCCCGGCAGCCCGTCGGAGGCGGCGGGCGCGCCCTGCCCCACG
>NZ_BAAJYS010000828.1:0-786 GCF_057543315.1 Acidovorax sp. KPB24-07 | reverse complement strand
GGCGCGGCCTGCGGCGCGATGCCGACCAGGGGCGCCGCACGCTGCACCGCCAGCACGATGCGCTCGCGCAGGGCGGCGCTGGCGATCTCGTAGCCCTGGAAGTCCTGCTCCGAGGCATACACGCCCAGCGGCAGCGTGCGCGCCTGGAAGAAGCTGAACAGCGGGCGCAGCTGGTGGTCGATCACCAGCGCATGGCGGTCGCTGCCGCCGGTGGCGGCCAGCAGCACGGGCACGTCGATCAGCGCCTCGTGGTGCACGAAGTCGAACAGGTGCTTGAACAGGCCCGTGTACGAGCCGCGGTAGACCGGACTGGCCACGATCAGCAGGTCGGCCGATTCGATGGCGGCCAGCTCCGCTTCGACGGCGGCCGGCAACTGGCTGCGGTAGAGCGCGCCGCCGATCTGCGGGGCCAGCGGCCCCAGCTCGATGGTGTGCGCCTCGATGGGCAATGCCTCGCTGAGCGCGGCGATCAACTCTTCCACCAGCACCAGCGTGCGCGAGGGGCGCTGCACATTGCCGGAAACCGCCACTACCTTGAATTTGCGCGTCATGGGATCGAACCTTCCTGGTTTGCCCGGCGCGACCATCGCGGCGGGGGATGGAATGGATTGAAGACCCAGCGGCGCGCCAGCGCTGCAAAGGAATCGGCGCATGCTTATGCGGAATCCGTGCGTGCCGGCAAGTGGTTGATTGGCAAGGGAAAACCCGGAAATCCGGGCCGATGCGCGGGGCGGCGGCGCCACGTGGCGGCCGCACCGCGTGCTGGGCCCGGCTGCCCGCCCAGCG
>NZ_BAAJYS010000827.1:0-792 GCF_057543315.1 Acidovorax sp. KPB24-07 | reverse complement strand
GGCAGTTAGGGCCCTGGCGATGACATGCGGCCCAGGGTGAGGTGAGAGCCACCATGGGGTGTGGCACCCCATACCCCGCCCCCGCCAAGCTCCCTACGGTCGACGGCCTAATCGGCCTTTGGCGGGTCCCCGAATTGTCTCCAGACAGGAGCGCAGCACAGGCTCAGCGGGTGGAGACACGGGGGAGACCTGCATAGGCTGGATTGCGCACGGCCAGGGCAGAGGACAACTGCTCAGGCGTGATGAGCCCATCTTGAGGCTGGGCCGGCTGCGGCACGGGCACGGTGCGCACCTGCTGCAGCGGCTGCTGCTGGGCCACGAGCTCGCGCTGCTGCCAAGGCTGGGCCTGCACCATCTGCTGCTGGCCCTGTTGGCCATGTTGGTCCTGAGCCTGGGCCCAGTCCACGAAGAAGCCCTGGCGCACGATCTGCTGGCACACCGCCAGCGAGACCTGCAGCAGCGTAGCTTGCTGGCTGTAGCACTTGCACTTGCTGCCCATCTCGACGCACGCGGCTGGATAGGGCGCCACGGTGGGCTGGGTGACCTGATCGTAGGCCGGCGACGTGTGGGCAAAGTCGGCCAATCGCGGCTTGCGTTGCTCTAGGTACTCGACCGTGGTCAGGACCTTGTTCGGGGACGCTCCCTGACCTGGGGAGCCGCCTGCTGCAGTGGCGCCTGGCTGGGCTTGCTTAGCGCCTTTGGCGACGTTGCCGTAGACGCCAGTGATCGCAAAGTAGCCCATGGTCGGCACCAGCACGGCGCAAGCCAGGCACACCCACACCGCGCGCGGAA
>NZ_BAAJYS010000826.1:0-795 GCF_057543315.1 Acidovorax sp. KPB24-07 | reverse complement strand
CCATGTCGCCGATCTCGTCGAGCAGCAGCACGCCGCCATCGGGCTGCGCGAAAGCACCCGGGCCGCTCGGTGGCCGCGCCGGTGAAGGCACCTTTCCACATGGCCGAACAAGTTCGCTTTCCAGCAACTCCTTCGGAATCGCCGCGCAGTTCACCGCCACGAACGGGCCCGCCGCGCGCGTGGAATGCCGGTGGCAGGGGCACCAGCGCCTACCCAGCTCCTTGCCGGTGCCGGGTCCCTCGCCCTCGATCAGCACCGGGGCATCGCTCGCGGCGGCCATGCCGATGCGCTTGTGCACCTCGCGCATGGCTTCGCTGATGCCGATGAGCTCGCCGTCCTCCTGTGCATCGGGCGGCGGCGCGGGTGCGGCGGCCGTGGCACCGGCGTCGGCCTCGGAGCGCAGGGCGCGCTCCAGCACCTCCACCACGGCCGCGCGGCTCACGGGCTTGGTCAGGTGGTCGAACGCCCCCAGGCGCATGGCCTCGATGGTGCCCGAGCCGCTGGCGTAGGCGGTGAGCACCAGCACGGGCGGCAGCCGGGCCATGCGCGCGGCCAGCGCCTGCAGCGTTTGCAGCCCGTCCATGCCGGGCATGCGCTGGTCCAGGAAGATGGCGCTGTAGCGGTGGCTCTCCACCTGGCGCAGCGCCTCGGCCCCGCCACTGGCGCCGTGCACTTCATGGCCCAGGCTCTGCAGGGTTTCGACCAGCGATTCGCGGAAGGCCGCGTCGTCATCGACGACTAAGAGGCGCGCCATGGCAGCTCCAGGATGAAACGGGCGCCGCCGCCCTCGCGGGG
>NZ_BAAJYS010000825.1:0-795 GCF_057543315.1 Acidovorax sp. KPB24-07 | reverse complement strand
GGCAGTTAGGGCCCTGGCGATAACATGCGGCCCAGGGTGAGGTGAGAGCCACCATGGGGTGTGGCACCCCATACCCCGCCCCCGCCAAGCTCCCTACGGTCGACGGCCTAATCGGCCTTTGGCGGGTCCCCGGTTTGTCCCCGGAAAGGAGCGCAGCACAGGCTCAGCGGGTGGACACACGGGGGAGACCTGCATAGGCTGGGTTGCGCACGGCCAGGGCAGAGGACAACTGCTCAGGGGTGATGAGCCCATCTTGAGGCTGGGCCGGCTGCGGCATGGGCACGGTGCGCACCTGCTGCAGCGGCTGCTGCTGGGCCACGAGCTCGCGTTGCTGCCACGGCTGGGCCTGCACCATCTGCTGCTGGCCCTGTTGGCCATGTTGGTCTTGTTGGGCCTGGGCCCAGTCCACGAAGAAGCCCTGGCGCACGATCTGCTGGCACACCGCCAGCGAGACCTGCAGCAGTGTGGCTTGCTGGCTGTAGCACTTGCACTTGCTGCCCATCTCGACGCAAGCGGCTGGATAGGGCGCCACCGTTGGCTGGGTGACCTGATCGTAGGCCGGCGACGTGTGGGCAAAGTCGGCCAATCGCGGCTTGCGTTGCTCTAGGTACTCGACCGTGGTCAGGACCTTGTTCGGGGACGATCCCTGACCCGGGGAGCCGACTGCTGCAGTTGCGCCTGGCTGGGCTTGCTTGGCGCCTTTGGCGACGTTGCCATAGACGCCGGTTATCGCAAAGTAGCCCATGGTCGGCACCAGCACGGCGCAAGCCAAGAACACCCACACCGCGCGCGGAA
>NZ_BAAJYS010000824.1:0-796 GCF_057543315.1 Acidovorax sp. KPB24-07 | reverse complement strand
CGGGCGCTGAGGTCACGGCGGGCATTTGCTATTTGTTTTTGTAGCTTATATGCCCTACGTGGAATCTGCGCTGGAGCCTATTTTTTGCCCAGCTGCTGCCCGACCGCCGTGCCCGCCAGCACCGCGCCTTCCAGCGTGGCGGGGTAGGGCCCGCGCACATAGTCGCCGCAGGCCCACAGCCCCGGCGCGATCGCGTTGGGCGGGCGCTGCAGGGCCGGCGTGCACGCGAAGGTGGCGCGCTTTTCCACCACCGTCTGCACCAGGTCCAGCGCCGGCAGGCCCAGTTGGCGCATGGCCTGGCGCAGTACCTGCTGCTCGCGCTCGGCACGGTCGCCCTCGAAGGCGCTCACCACCAGGGCCAGCAGGCCCGGCGGGCCGCCCAGCACGCCGCGGTCGAAGGCGAACTGGGCCGGTTCCTGCATGGAAGAGCGCAGCGCCAGCATGGGGCTCTCCAGCACGGGCCCCTGGGCGCCCGGCACCCGCGCATAGACGGTGGCGATGGCGGTGAAGCGCATCGCCTGCGCCACGGCCGCCCAGTCGTACAGCGCGGAGCACAGCGCTTGCGCGGCGCGGCCTGCGCGGAGCCCGCGCACGCGGCCACCAGCCTGGCCGCATCGCTGCTGGGCAGGCCAGCACGGCGGTGTCAACGCCTCGCCATCGACCGTCCAGCCACTCCGATGGCGGTGACTGGGGCGCGATGGCCTGCACCCGGCGCGCCCGGTGCACGGTGTGGCCCTGGCCTGCAGCCATTGCGCGGCGGGTTCGGGAAACAGCGCGCCCAGGTCGTGCGCGGCAG
>NZ_BAAJYS010000823.1:0-796 GCF_057543315.1 Acidovorax sp. KPB24-07 | reverse complement strand
CGGGCCGGCGCCGCGCACGGGCGCACCGGCGCATTCGCTGCGCGCGCGGCTGCTGTGGTTCCTGCTGGCGGCGATCGTGTGCACGGCGCTGCTGCAGATCCTTTTGTCGTACCGCTCGGCGCTGTCCGAGGCCGACGAGATCTTCGACTACCACATGGAGCAGATGGCGATGGCCCTGCGGCCCGGCCTGCCGGAGGTGCCGGCCAACGCGCCCGGACCGCTGGTGCACGACGACGAGAACTACGAGTTCGTCGTGCAGGTCTGGTCGGCCGAAGGCTTGCGCGTGTTCGAGTCCGCCGTGGGCGCTGCCCTGCCGCAGCGCGCGGTGCTGGGCTTTTCCAAGGTGAAGGCGCACGGCACCACCTACCGCGTGTTTTCGGTGCAGACGCGCTCCCAGGTCATTCAGGTGGCGCAGGACATGGCCGTTCGCAAGGCGATGGCGCGCGACCTGGCCCTGCGCACGGCCGGGCCCATCGCGCTCATGGCGCCGCTGCTGGCGCTGGCCGTATGGTGGGTGGTGAGCGGCTCGCTCGCGCCGGTGGAGCGCGTGCGCCGCGAGGTGGCGCAGCGCCAGGCGGACGACCTGTCGCCCGTCGACGGCGATGCGCTGCCCGCCGAGGTGCAGCCGCTGGTGGACGAGCTGAACCTGCTGTTCGCGCGGGTGCAGCGGGCTTTCGAGGCGCAGCAGCACTTCGTGGCCGATGCGGCGCACGAGCTGCGCTCGCCCCTGGCCGCGCTCAAGCTGCAGGCACAGGGGCTGCTGCGCGCGCCCGATGCCGAGGCGCGCGGCGTGGCC
>NZ_BAAJYS010000822.1:0-798 GCF_057543315.1 Acidovorax sp. KPB24-07 | reverse complement strand
GCGCGGCGCACGGGCTGACGCCGGCCGCGCCCACCCCTTTTCCCGGGCGCGCCACCACATGGCGCGCCTTTTCCGACAGGCCCTAGCCCCCTTCGCATGGTCGATCCCGACGCTCCCTCCACCCTCAGCCCCTTCACCGCCGCCGATGGCGAAAACCTCGCGCTGCAGGACTGGCCGCTGCCGCACGCCGACGCGCGCGCCACCGTGCTGCTGGTGCATGGCCTGGGCGAGCACGTGGGCCGCTACGACCGGCTCGCCCGGCGGCTGAACGCCTGGGGTTTTGCCGTGCGCGGCTACGACCAGTACGGCCATGGCGAATCGGGCGGGCTGCGCGGCGCCCTCACGCCCCCGAACCGGCTGATGGTGGACCTGGCCGACATCGTCGATGCCACCCGGGCCCGCATGCCACCCGGCCAGCCGCTGGTGCTGCTGGGCCACAGCCTGGGCGGGCTGGTGGCCGCCAGCTTCGTGGCGCAGGCGCTGCGCCCCGTGGAGGCGCTGGTGCTTTCCTCTCCCGCGCTGGACCCGGGCCTGAGCTGGACGCAGAAGTTCTTGGTGGCCACCCTGCCCCGCGTACTGCCGAACCTGCGCCTGGCCACCGGGATCGACCCCGCCCACCTGTCCCACGACCCCGCCGTCATCGCGGCCTACCGCGCCGACCCGCGCTGCCACGACCGCGTCGGTGCCGGGCTCGCGCGCTTCATCGCCTACACCGGCCCGGCCGTCGTGGCCCGCGCCGCGCAGTGGAGCGTGCCCACGCTGCTGATGTGGGCGGGCGCCGACCGGCTGGTCAACCCC
>NZ_BAAJYS010000821.1:0-799 GCF_057543315.1 Acidovorax sp. KPB24-07 | reverse complement strand
TGCGGCCTCCGGGGTGCCACCGGCGGGGGCGGTGCCCGCGCGCTCCACCGTGAAGGTGCGGGCATCCTGCGCGCGCACCACCAGCCCGGTGCCGGCGACCAGGCGCTGCAGCGCATCGCGCACCTCCAGCGTGCCCCGCACCGCCGGCGCCTGCTGGCCCTGGGCGATGTCGGTGACGAACACGATCTGCACGCCGCTCTGGCGCGCCAGGGCGTTCAATGACTGCGCCAGGGGCTGGGCGGGCAGGTCCACCGCGACGGGCTGGGCCTGGGCGGCGGCGGTGGCGGCGATGCACAGCGCGGCGGCCAGCGCGGCCCAGCGGGCGCGGTGTGGCGGGCGGCGGTGTTGGGGGATCGGCATGGAGGCTCCTGGAAAGAAATCGGTCAAGACACAAAAAGGGGACGGCGGGCGGGCAGGGCGCGCCCGTCCCCCTGTGAGCCGATGCGGCGGGCGGGTTTGTACACGTCGCCGATCCAAATCAATGAATGGCCAGCGGCGGCCCATCGGCCGGAGACCGGGCACTGGGCCTCGAAACGGGCGCCGCCGCAATCAATGCGCCGGCATCCTGCTATGGTTTTTGATGTGCCGTGCGCAGGCCGATCACCACGCTGCCGTCCGCATGGCGGTCCACCCGCACCGGGGCCAGACGCGGCAGCAGGTCGATCAGCTGGTCGATGCGGTCCAGGTCGAACTCCCCCGAGATGCGCAGCGCCGCGGCGTGCCCGTCGGCCAGCGTGATGGGCGTGCGGCGGTGGCGCTGCATCTCGGCCACGGCGTCGGCCAGCGGCGTGGCGTCCAG
>NZ_BAAJYS010000820.1:0-803 GCF_057543315.1 Acidovorax sp. KPB24-07 | reverse complement strand
CCGATGCGCTGCCCGACCCGTCCCGCCTGCCGGCCCTGTCCGAAGCCGTCGAGCTGGGCTACTACCGCGGCGTGCTCAACCAGCTGGGCGCCATCGAGGCCGCGCAGCCCGGGTGCGCGGCCTGGGTGGGCGAGGCGCGCGACCATGCGCGGCAATTCCGTTTCGAGGCCATCGCCCGCATGGTGGCCGAGGCCGCCGCATCCCATCCTCCTTCCCCATGACCGTGACCGCCATGCTCCCCACCGATGCGCTGCCCCTGGATGCCACCGCGCAGGCGCTCGACCGCACCCGCGCCGATGTGGTGCTGATCGTGGACGACGTGCCCGATAACCTCGCCGTGCTGCACGACGCGCTCGACGAATCCGGCTACACCGTGCTCGTGGCCACCAATGGCGAGACCGCGCTGTCGCGCGCGGCGCAGGCGCTGCCCGACGTGGTGCTGCTCGACGCGATGATGCCGGGCATGGACGGCTTCGAGGTCGCGCGGCGGCTGAAAGGCCTGCCGGCCACCGCGCACATCCCCATCATCTTCATGACCGGCCTGACCGAGACCGAGTACCTGGTCGCCGCGCTGGACGCGGGCGGCGTCGACTACGTGACCAAGCCCATCAAGCCCAAGGAGGTGCTCGCGCGCATGAACGTGCACCTGCAGGGCGCGCGCCGCGCCCGCCAGGAGATCCGCCAGGCCGGCCAGGCGCGCAACGCGCTCGACGCCTTCGGCTACGCCAGCATCACCGTGCGCGCGAGCGACGGCCGGCTCATGTGGCAGACCGCCCTGGCGCGCGAGCTGCTGCACGGCTACT
>NZ_BAAJYS010000819.1:0-808 GCF_057543315.1 Acidovorax sp. KPB24-07 | reverse complement strand
CAGCTGCCAGGGGAATTTGTCTTCGTAGCCGGCCAGGCCCGACCTTCTGCACGCAGGGCGCGGCGCGCGGGCCTCGTATTCCTTGCGGCGGGCCTTGAACTGGCTGCGGTGCGGCTCGACGATCTCCAGCGGCAGCAGCACGTTGGCGACGGTGGTGCGCCAGGGCAGCAGCGACGGGGCCTGGAAGGCCATGCCCGAGATCTTGAGCGGGCCGGTCACGGGCTGGCCGTCGATGCGGATCTTGCCCATCGACGGCATGCGCAGCCCGGTGGCCAGCTTCATGAAGGTGGACTTGCCGCAGCCCGAGGGCCCCACGATGGCGATGAACTCGCCGCGGCGCACCTGCAGGTCGATGGCTTCGACGGCAAAGTGGTTGGCGCGCAGCAACTCTTCGTTGTAGGCGAGCCAGACATCGCGAAAATCCACGAAATAGGTGTCGTCGGCCTGCATGGGATGAGAGATGGGTTTGGAATGAAAAGGGCCACCAGCACAATTGGTACTAGGGCATATTGCTATCAAATTTGTAGCAATTGCCGGGTGGCGCGTGGCGGGCTCGGGAGGCCCGGACGGGCCGGGGGGGCTGCCCCCCCATGGGCCGGCCCCCGGTGTCATCACTTCCTGGGGAGGATGTTGAGCTCGGCCGCCGGCGGCAGGAAGCTGCCGTTCCATACCGTCTCGGCGTTCACGCGGGACTTGGTGGCGAAGGCGTCGGACACCTGCGACGCCATCAGCGCCAGGCGCTGCGGCTTCGCCTGGCCGAAGCCTTCGGCCCGCGCGTCGGCGCTGTTGACCACGGTGTCGATGGCCA
>NZ_BAAJYS010000818.1:0-809 GCF_057543315.1 Acidovorax sp. KPB24-07 | reverse complement strand
CAGGCGGCCCAGCCGGGACGACTCGTTCAGCCGGTCCAGGTGCACCAGCGTGGAGACCAGCACCGGCTGGCGCGGATCGAGCGGCGCGCCCTGCAGCAGCATGTCCGCGGCCTTCTGATTGAATTCGAGCAGGTCGGTCTGCACGCCGCCCGCGGCCGCGCTGCCGTAGTAGAACCGCGCGCAGCCCGGCAGGGCCACCGCCGCGGCGCCGGCCAGCACGGTGCGGCGCCTCATGGCACCACCCGCCACGTCTTGACCGGCGTGGCCGCCACCGCCGGCACGCGCGGCAGGTACAGCGCCACGTCGCCCTGGTCGATGGAATAGACGTCGCTGGTGCGCGCCAGCACGCGCTCGTCCGATTCGATGGACGTGGTCACCAAAATTTCGGTGCGCGCCGTGCCGCTGGCCAGCAGAACGTCCGGCGCCGGCACGTAGGCGCCCGACGCATCGCGCACCACCGCCACGCCCTCGGACAGCCGCACCCGCGGCGGCGCGTACACACCGCCGCCCTGGTGCTGCACCACCTGCGTGGACACCGCCATGCGCACGCCGGTCGGCTGGGTCGAGACGGTGATGCCTCGGTCCACCAGGCGCGTCACCAGCAGCGAGCGAAAGCCCGCGTCGAAGCCGTCGCCCTGGGCGGGCAGCAGATAGATCGGGTACTCCCCCGGCGGCCAGTCGCGCAGCCGCACCGCCGTGCGCTCCGCCACGTCGCGGGCCAGCACGTCCCAGTGCTGCACGGCGCGCGCGGTTTTCTGCGTGGAAGGCGCGTGCAGTTCGTCGCGCGGCAGATCGGGCGCCGCGCAGCC
>NZ_BAAJYS010000817.1:0-813 GCF_057543315.1 Acidovorax sp. KPB24-07 | reverse complement strand
CAGCAGCGTGCTCTTGCCGCAACCGGAGGGGCCGGAGATGAGTGTGAGCTCGGCCGGGTAGATGGACAGCGTGAGGCCTTCGATGACCTGCACGCGCACGACGCCCGACACGAAGGACTTGTGCACCTGCACCGCCTGCAGGCTGGGCGTGAGGTGGGAGGCTTCGGAAGCGGTGCCGTGGTTCATCGCAGGAGCAGGGCCGGGTCGGCCCGCAGCAGGCCACGGATGGCGAAGAAACCCGAGAACAGGGCCACGATCCCGACCAGCACCGCGCAGGCGGCTGCCACCCGTGGCGTCATGGCGACCGGCACGCCATAGGCGGCGGCCACCCCCAGCAGCCCGGCGCTGGTGGCACCGGCGACCATCAGGCCCAGCCCGCCGATCCAGCAGGCCTGCTCGATCACGAGCCGGCCCAAAGCGCCGCGGCTGGCGCCCAGGGCGTTGAGCACGGCGTATTCGCGCGCCGTGCCGGCCACCACGCCCATGAGCGACTGGCTGGTGACCACGGTGCCGACGAGGCACACGACGATCACCATGAACAGCACGGCCACGCCGGCGCCGGTGTCGAACATCCAGTACAGCTGCGACCGGCGCGAGAACTGCCGGGCCGTCCACACCTCGAACGGGCCGAAGCCCGGGCCGCCCTGCGACAGCCGGGCCTGGGCGGCCGCGGCGTCCGCCGGGCTGCGGGTGCGTGCACCACATAGGTGCTGCCGGAGCCGGCTTCGGCACCGGCGATCTCGCGCGCGGTGTCCAGCGAGGCCAGCACGTTCACCCCACCCAGGCCGCGCAGGCCGTCCACGGCCGCGCCAG
>NZ_BAAJYS010000816.1:0-816 GCF_057543315.1 Acidovorax sp. KPB24-07 | reverse complement strand
CGCGGCCCAGGCCTCGGCATCGGTCTCGCGCACGATCACGTGCAGGCGGATGCCGAACTTCACCGTGCGGCCCAGCCGCGCGGCCTTCTCGCGCACATCAGCCACTTTCTTGGCCACTTCGGCGGGTGGCTCGCCCCAGGTCAGGTAGGCATCGACATGGCGCGCGGCCAGCGCGTGCGCGGCGGGCGACGAGCCGCCGAAGTACAGCGGCGGGTAGGGCTGCGTGGCGGGCGTGAAGAAATTCTGCGCGCCCTGCACCTTCAGGTACCGGCCTTCGAAGTCGACCTTCTCGCCCTGCAGCAGCCGGCGCCAGAGGGTCAGGAACTCGTCGCTGGCGGCGTAGCGCTCGTCGTGGCTGTAGAACACGCCGTCGGCCGCCAGCTCGGTCGCATCGCCGCCGGGCACCACGTTCAGCAGCAGGCGACCGGGGCCCAGGGCCTGATCGAGCGAGGCGGCCTGCCGCGCCGACGCGGTGGGGTTGCCCAGCGAGGTGCGCAGGGCCACCAGCAGTTGGATGCGCTGGGTGACGGGCACCAGGCTGGCGGCGGTCACCCACGGGTCCAGGCACGAGCTGCCGGTGGGAATGAGCAGGCCGTCGTAGCCCAGCTGCTCGGAGGTCACCGCGATCTGGCGCAGGTAGGCGTTGGTGGGCGCGCGGCCGAAGTCGGAGGTGCCCAGGTAGCGCGTGTCGCCCGAGGTGGGCAGGAACCAGAAGAGGTCGGGGGTCGGACTCATGGGGAAGGGCTTTCGGAATCGGTGTCGGATGGGAATTCGGCGGGTGGCGCGCCCGCATCGGCGCCGGCGCGGCGCGGCGCG
>NZ_BAAJYS010000815.1:0-820 GCF_057543315.1 Acidovorax sp. KPB24-07 | reverse complement strand
GTATAGGCAGCTCAGAAAACCGGCAGCGGCAACGACGCGACGCTGCTGCGCTTCACTGCCGTATAGGCAGCTCAGAAGTCGAAGGCACCGCCGCCTTCGTGCTCAAGAACCTTCACTGCCGTATAGGCAGCTCAGAAAAACCTCATCCACGACGGAAGCGATGAAGTGTTCTTCACTGCCGTATAGGCAGCTCAGAAAATGTCGACCGGATCGCCTTCGAGGCGGTAGGCCTTCACTGCCGTATAGGCAGCTCAGAAAGTGAGCGTGGCATCGAATGTGCCATTGGCGATCTTCACTGCCGTATAGGCAGCTCAGAAATGTTCGGGTCGGGCAGGATGTGCTCCAGTTGGCTTCACTGCCGTATAGGCAGCTCAGAAAAAGAGCGCGTGAAGCGACTCGTGAAGGACGCACTTCACTGCCGTATAGGCAGCTCAGAAAGATCTACGTGCAGATGCAATCGACTGCATTGCCTTCACTGCCGTATAGGCAGCTCAGAAAACAAGCAAAGCGCAAAAGACCCAGCGCCGACGCTTCACTGCCGTATAGGCAGCTCAGAAATTGATGGTGTCGAGCACCGTGTCTTTGTCAGGCTTCACTGCCGTATAGGCAGCTCAGAAAAAATAACTTGCCGCTGCTGGGCATAGGGCACCCTTCACTGCCGTATAGGCAGCTCAGAAAATTGCTACCCGGCGGGACAAAACCCGCCCCAAACCTTCACTGCCGTATAGGCAGCTCAGAAATTGACAGGCGAAGTCGGGGGCATGTTCGAACTTCACTGCCGATAGCAGCTCAGAAAGTTTGGCTGGCTGGTACCAGATCA
>NZ_BAAJYS010000814.1:0-821 GCF_057543315.1 Acidovorax sp. KPB24-07 | reverse complement strand
GATGCCATCCCCCACGCCGCCCAACGGAGGTGCGCAGGGCTCCGCCTTCTCCGCAGAGGAGCGCGCCGCCGTGTACCGCGCCATCCGCGAGCGCCGCGACATGCGCCACTTCGCGGGCGGGCAGGTCGCGCCCGAGGTGCTGGCGCGGCTGCTGGAGGCCGCGCACCATGGCCCCAGCGTGGGCTTCATGCAGCCCTGGCGTTTCATCCGCGTGGACGATGGGGCGCTGCGCGGGCGCTGCATGCCTGTGTGGAGGCCGAGCGCCTGCGCACGGCCGAGGCGCTGGGCGAGCGCGGCGCGGAGTTCCTGCGCCTGAAGGTCGAGGGCCTGCGCGATGCGGCCGAATGCATCGCCGTGGCGTTGGCCGATGGCCGCGAGGCGCACGTCTTCGGCCGCCGCACGCTGCCGCAGATGGACCTGGCCTCGGTCGCCTGCGCGCTGCAGAACCTGTGGCTGGCCGCGCGCGCCGAGGGGCTGGGCATGGGCTGGGTGTCCATGTTCGACCCCGCCGCCGTGAGCGCGCTGCTGGGCCTGCCCGCAGGTGCCGAGGCGGTGGCGCTGCTGTCCATCGGACCGGTGCACGGCTTCTACGAAGAACCCATGCTGCAGCAGGAGCGCTGGGCGCGCCGCGCGCCGCTTCACACCGTGGTGTTCGACAACGCCTGGGGCCAGCCGGCGCCCTGGCTGGCGGCAGGCGCTGCCGAGGATCCGATGCCTGCCGCCGACGAAAAGGGCCCCGGTTGATGGACGCCGCCTGGGCCCTGGCCCTCGCGCCCGCCGCGGCAGTGCCGCTCGCGCTGGCCATCGACCGGTGCTTCGGC
>NZ_BAAJYS010000813.1:0-822 GCF_057543315.1 Acidovorax sp. KPB24-07 | reverse complement strand
CCGAAGTTGACGTCCTCCGAGCCCTTGCTGATCTTGGCCTCGCAGTCCACGTAGTCGCCCTCGCGGCCGGCGCGGAAGGTGTCGATGAAGATGTTCTCGCTGCCGAAGTTGACGAGGCTGGGCGGCATGCTTGTGCTTGTCGCACATGGCCACGTCCAGCCCGGCGCGGATGGCAGGCAGCTTGTTGATGAAAGACCGTGGCGACCCCCGTCGCGGTGAGCTCGCCGCAATCGGAGCTGAAACTTCGCCCCAGCGCCTCCCCGAACGACTGGAAGAAGTCGCCCACCAGGCTGAACATGTGGCTCACCACCAGCGTGCCCACGAACACGGCCGCGCCGATCAGAAAGCCCGCCAGGGTGCCGAGCCCCGGGCAGGCGATGGTGCCCACGGCCGCGCCGATCGCCACCGCCGCCCCGAACTCGATCGCCACCGCCGTGGCCGCCCCCGCCGCATGGCCCTCGCGGGCGTAGGTGTGGGCGATGGGATCGTGCAGGCGGGCGGCTTTGGGCATGGAGCGCGGAAGGAAGGTACGCCGGTGGGCGGGTTTGTAAAAGGCCGTGCGGTCTGTCGCGAGGGCGGCGTGGAGCCTTGGGGGCGTGCCTTACTGCGGCCGCACGCGCACGCTTTGCAGGATGGACGCCCACTGCGCTTCGTGGTGCGGCTTCCAGGGCGCCGCATGGGTGCCGGTGAGCACCAGCGCCTTGCGCTCGGGCAGCTCGATCAGCACGATGCGCTGGTAAAGCGTGTGACCTTGCTTGCTGTACGAGACCGAGGCGCCCACGGCGTTGGGGGCAGCGGTTTCGTTGGCCGGCGGCTCACCGG
>NZ_BAAJYS010000812.1:0-825 GCF_057543315.1 Acidovorax sp. KPB24-07 | reverse complement strand
CGGCCAGCAGCAGCGCGGCCACGAGCGGGTGGCGCAGCCCAAGGGGCGCAAGGCGGTGGGACGGCGAGTGGGCGGCGGTATGGGCGGGGGCGTGGGCGGTCATGTCATCGGACTCCTGGGAGGGCAGTGGCGGTTGGGTGGGGCGCCGTGCGCGGATCGCTGCGCCCTCGCCGCCACTGTGCCGCGCCACCGTTCCAAAACGATGGCCCGCGCATTCCAAGTGATGACAAACCATGACCGCTGCGCCAGCCCTGTCATGGCCTGACACGGGCATGCCGATGGCGCCGCGGGCCGGCCCTACCATCGCGGTCAATCACAGGGGTTTTTCCATGACCGATGCGCTGGCCCGGATTCTGGTGGCCGATGACGAACCCGACCTGCGGGCGCTGCTGGAGCGCTACCTGGGCGACCACGGCTACGCCGTGCGCACGGTCGACGGCGCCGGCCCGCTCGACCGGCTGCTGGCGCGCGAGCGCTTCGACGTGCTGGTGCTGGACGTGATGATGCCGGGCGAGGACGGCCTGGCCATCTGCCGCCGCCTGCGCGCGCAGGGCGAGACCATTCCCATCCTCATGCTGACCGCACGCGGCGACCCGGTGGACCGCATCGTCGGCCTGGAGATGGGCGCCGACGACTACCTGCCGAAACCCTTTCAGCCGCGCGAACTGCTCGCGCGCATCCAGGCCATGGTGCGGCGCCAGCGCATGCTGGGTGCGCACGCCGGCCCCGCGCCCTCGGCCGGGCGCGTGGCGTTCGGCGATTTCACGCTGTGGCTGGACGAGCGCCGGCTCGAGCGCGCGGGGCAGGACCTGCCCATCACCACCG
>NZ_BAAJYS010000811.1:0-827 GCF_057543315.1 Acidovorax sp. KPB24-07 | reverse complement strand
CTCGACCAACTCCAGGCTGTGGGTGGGCACCAGCGTGACTGCGCGACGGCCGCCCGGGCGCGTGGCCCGATCGCCCCGCGCGCTGCAGCAGCCGCGCGATGCCCTTGGCCGAGCCGATCTGCAGCACGCGCTCCACGGGCAGGAAGTCCACGCCCAGGTCCAGGCTGGAGGTACACACCACCGCCCGCAGGCGCCCTTCCTTGAGCCCGGCCTCGACCCATTCGCGCACGCCGCGGTCCAGCGAGCCGTGGTGGATGGCCAGCTCGCCCGCCCAGTCGGGCCGCGCGTCGAGAATGGCCTTGTACCAGACCTCGGCCTGCGAGCGCACGTTGACGAAGACCAGCGTGGTGCGCGTGCCGGCCAGCTCGCGCACCACGGCGGGCAGCATCGACAGGCCCAGGTGGCCGGCCCACGAAAAGCGCTCGGGGTGGTCGGGCAGCAGCGTGTCCACCACCAGGCGCTTGTCCACCCGGCCCTGCACCAGCACGCCCTCGCCAGAGCCGCCTTCCTGCCGGCCCGGTGCCTGGCCCAGCAGCGTGTGCATGGCTTCCTCCAGGTTGCCGAGCGTGGCCGACATGCCCCACACGCGCAGCGCCGGGTTCCAGCCCTGCAGCCGGGCGATGGCCAGCTGCACCTGCACCCCGCGCTTGTTGCCCAGCAACTCGTGCCATTCGTCGGCCACCACCAGCTGCACGGACGACAGCACCTCGCGCGCATCGCCGCGCGCCAGTAGCAGCGACAGGCTCTCGGGCGTAGTCACCAGCACCGTGGGCAGGCGCCGCGACTGCGCGCTGCGCTCGCCGCTGGCGGTATCGCCCGTGCGCGCG
>NZ_BAAJYS010000810.1:0-834 GCF_057543315.1 Acidovorax sp. KPB24-07 | reverse complement strand
GCCGCGGCGCACGGTCTTTTCCATCATGGCGACAGCGTCCCCGGCATCGCGGCCTTCTGGCGGGCCTCGGCCAGCGCCAGCAGCGCGTGCAGCGCGGCCACCACCAGCGTGGAGCCGCCCTTGCGGCCGCGGATGACGATCCACGGCACCGCGTCCACGCCGGCCATCAGGTCCTTGGATTCGGCGGCGGAGACGAAGCCCACCGGCATGCCCACGACGAGCGCGGGGCGCACGCCCTCCTCGCGGATCAGCCGCACCAGTTCGATGAGCGCCGTGGGCGCGTTGCCGATGCCGACGACGGCCCCCTGCAGCAGCCCGTGCCGGTGCGCCTTGCGCATGGCCTGCACGGCGCGCGTGGTGTCCTCGGCCTGGGCCCGGGCGATCACGTCGGCGTCGCTGATGAACTGGTGCGTGCGCATGCCGAAGTGGGCCAGGCGCGGCTGCGACAGGCCCGAGCAGATCATCTCCACATCGGCCACCACGGGCGCGCCGCCGCGCAGCAGGGCGGCGATGCCGGCCTCCACCGCCTTCGGGTGGAAGTCGGTCAGGCCGTTGAACTCGAAATCGGCGTTGGCGTGGATCATGCGGCGCACGATGGGCCACTGCGCCGCGGTGTAGGGGTGCGGGCCGGCCTCGGCGTCGATGATGGCGAAGCTGTCGTGCTCGATGGCCTGGCCGGCGCGCGTGAGCTGCTCGGTGACGGTGTTGACGGTGCTCATGCCGTGGCGGTCTCGTGCGGGTGCTGGTGCAGGTGCGGGTGTGGGTGCGCCGCGCCATGGGCATGGTCGGCCCCGTGCGGGGCGTGCGCGTGCCGGTGCACAAGCGCCCCGGCCG
>NZ_BAAJYS010000809.1:0-839 GCF_057543315.1 Acidovorax sp. KPB24-07 | reverse complement strand
GCCGAGGCCAGCGGCTGCGGCCGCCACACGCCCCCACCTGCTGGGCGAGGCGCTGTCCTGGCACGAGCGCTACGTGCGCACGGGGACCATGCGCGCCTGAGCGACTCCTGCGGCGGCAAGGGCGCCGGATAATCCGGGCCACTTTCCCGGCCGCCCGCGGCGGGCGGGCCCCACCCACCAACGCAAGGAGTCCCCATGCCCATCTGGAAGCGCCCCATCGACCTGCCCACCGTGCAAGCCGGTAACGAAGGCACCGCCGTGTCCCACCTCGGCATCGAGTTCACCGAGATCGGCGAAGATTTCCTGCGCGCCCGCGTGCCCGTTGATGCGCGCACCAAGCAGCCGTTCGGGCTGCTGCACGGGGGCGTGAGCGTGGTGCTGGCCGAAACACTCGGCTCCGTGGGCGCGGTGTACGCCTCGCCCGAGGGCTGGCATGCCGTGGGCCTGGACATCAACGCCAACCACCTGCGCTCGGCCCGCAGCGGCTGGGTGACCGGTACCGCCAGGCCCGTGCACATCGGCCGCACCACGCAGGTATGGCAGATCGACATGGTCAACGACGAAGGCGAGCTGACCTGCGTGTCGCGCCTGACGATCGCCATGCTGGCGCCGCGCTGACCGCCGTGGCGGCGGATTTCAGGCCGGCGGCGGTGCCAGTCAGGCCGCGCCGGACTCCGCACGCGCCATGCGCTCGCTCTTCCAGTACACATCGTCGCCGCCATCCAGGCGGTTGAGCACGCGCGCCAGCACGAACATCAGGTCCGACAGCCGGTTGAGGTAGCGCCGCGGCGCATCGCGCACCGGCTCGGCCGCGCCAAGCGCCACCACCGCGCGCTTTA
>NZ_BAAJYS010000808.1:0-839 GCF_057543315.1 Acidovorax sp. KPB24-07 | reverse complement strand
TCAGCGGCGAAGGCACCCGGTGCGGCAGGTGGCGCGGGCGGCGCCTCGGTCAGGGCGTCGTCCGCCAGATCGAGGTCGAGGTCCAGATCGGGCGGCAGGGCCGCGCTGGTGGCGCCGGCCATCTGCGGACGGCCGTCCGTGAAGGTGCTGGCAAAGCCGTTGCCGGTGTTGGGGCCGTCGTCGTCCAGGACCACGCCAGGGCGGCCGCCGGGTTGGTACAGCGGGTTCTCGGGGTCGAATTCTCGGCCCAGTTCGGACACGCGGGCCCAGTCGGGGCCTTGGCCATCGGTCAGCCGGAAGACATCCTGCGCCACGGCTTCCAGCGCCTTGCGGTCCTGGCGCTTGGCATAGATCTCGCCGAGCTTGACGTGGACCGAGGTGCGGTCCGGGTTGTGGCGCACGGCCTCCTTGAGGATCTCTTCGGCCTGCAGGTCGCGGCCATAGGCCAGATACACGTCGGCTTCGGCCACGGGATCGACATCGCCGCCGGCATCGAGCTGGCTGGGCGAATAGGCCATCGAAGAACCGGTGCTCAGCTGGCTGCTGGCCGTGTCCACGCGCTGGCCGCCGCTGGCGCCGAAGAACGAATCCGGCTGCAGCTTGCTTTCCATGAACGAACTGTCCACCGCGTGCTGGTTGCGGCGGTTCTGGACCGTGCGGTAGACGCCATAGCCCAGCAGCAACGCCAGCAAGGCGCCACCGGCCAATGGCAGCATGGGGTCGTCGAACAGGTTGGAGAAGAAGCCTGGCTCCTCCGTGTCGGGGGCTGGGGCGGGCACGGCAACGGGCGCTGGCGCCGGTGCGGGCGCAGGGGCTGCCACCACGGGCGGGGCTGGCTC
>NZ_BAAJYS010000807.1:0-854 GCF_057543315.1 Acidovorax sp. KPB24-07 | reverse complement strand
GCATGCGCGGTGACCGCCATGCCCGCCAGGCCACCGGCCAGCGTGGCCTGCATGCCGCCCGCCACCAGCATGGCGAGCACGTCGCGGCGCGTGGCGCCCCGCCGCAGCGAGTCCATCACGCGAAGGCTTTCTTGGGGACCGACGAGGGTGTCGAACGGGGTGCGGCTGTCGCTCATGGTGATGCTCCTGTGACGGGTGGCAGTGGGGGGGTGAACGGGGATCTTGGAATGGTGCGAATCAAGGGAAGGTGGCGGGCGCCCGCAGGGACGTCAGGCCAGCCGGTCCTTCAGGCGGTAGTACAGCCCCACCGCCGGCAGGAACCACGGCGGGCCGAAGTGGCCGGGCACGGCGGGCCAGCCGCGGCCGCGCCAGGGATTGGCCTCAGCATCGCCGGCCATCACGGCGGCCATGCGCTCGCCCATGTGCACCGACATCTGCGTGCCGTGGCCGCTGTAGCCCATGGAATAGAACAGGCCGTCGCGCTCGCCGGCGTGCGGCAGGCGGTCCTGCGTCATGTCCACCAGGCCGCCCCAGCAGTGGTCGATGCGCACGCGGCCCAGTTGCGGGAAGGTTTCCGCCAGGCCGGCGCGCAGGATCTCGCCGCTGGCGGCGTCCTGCTGCGGGCTGGAGATGGCAAAGCGCGCCCGGCCGCCGAACACCAGCCGGTGATCGGCCGTGAGGCGGAAGTAGTGGTGGATGTTGGCGATGGTGACGTAGGTGCGCCGCTCGGCCAGCAGGGCCTGCGCGCGCGCCGCGCCCAGCGGCTCGGTCACCACGATGAAGCTGCCGATGGGCACGATGCGCCGGCGCAGCCAGCCGAACGTGCCGTAGCCGCCGTGGCGCGAGGCGCCGGT
>NZ_BAAJYS010000806.1:0-863 GCF_057543315.1 Acidovorax sp. KPB24-07 | reverse complement strand
TGTCCACCTTCGGGCAGCGCCTGGCCGGCATGGACCTGCCCGCGCTGCCCGCTGCGGAGCCGCGCGCATCGATTTCCTGTACGGCGCGGTGGCCTCGCGCGACTTCCCGGCGCTGGCCTGGCGCCGCGCCTACCAGGCCGAACTGCTGCGCCACCAGCACAGCCTGCGCTACATCCCGCCCGAAGGCGATGCCGCCCTGCGCCGCGCCATCCAGGGCTATCTGCGGCGCGCGCGCGGGCTGGCCTGCGATACCGCGCAGATCCTGGTGGTGCACGGCTCCCAGCAAGGCATCGACCTGTGCGCGCGCCTGCTGCTGGACGCGGGCGATGCCTTCGCCTTCGAAGAGCCCGGCTACCTCATGGCGCGCCGGTGCTTCGAGGCCACGGGCGCGGGCCTGCGGGCCGTGCCCGTGGATGCGCACGGCCTGGACACCGCGCAGCTGCCCGAGGACGGCCGCGTGCGCCTGGCCTATGTGACCCCCTCGCACCAGTTTCCCCTGGGCGGCGTGCTGCCCATCGGCCGGCGCATGGCGCTGCTGCAATGGGCGCAGCGCCACCGCGCGTGGATCGTCGAGGACGACTACGACGGCGAATTCCGCTACGGCCAGCGCCCCATCGATGCGCTGCAGTCCATCGACCCCGATGGCCGCGTGATCTACATGGGCACCTTCTCCAAGGCGCTGTCGCCGCAGCTGCGCCTGGGCTACCTCGTGCTGCCCACGGCCCTGGTGGCGGTGTTCCGCCAGGCCAAGCGCATGGCCGACCGGCATGCGCCGGTGCTGGAGCAGCGCACGCTGGCCGCGCTGATCGAAACCGGCGCGTACGAGCGCCACGTGCGGCGCACCCGGCGCGAGCACGAACGCC
>NZ_BAAJYS010000805.1:0-864 GCF_057543315.1 Acidovorax sp. KPB24-07 | reverse complement strand
ACTGCCGTATAGGCAGCTCAGAAAACTGTGAGTTCAAGCCAAATGGCTTTGCCAGCCTTCACTGCCGTATAGGCAGCTCAGAAATATCCAGGCGGAGAGACACCGGTAGCTGATCCTTGCGCGGCGCGGCCTGCGCGGAGCCCGCGCACGCGGCCACCAGCCTGGCCGCATCGCTGCTGGGCAGGTGCAGCACGGCGGTGTCAAACGCCTCGCCATCGACCGTCCAGCCACTCGATGGCGGTGACTGGGGCGCGATGGCCTGCACCCGGCGCGCCCGGTGCACGGTGTGGCCCTGGGCCTGCAGCCATTGCGCGGCGGGTTCGGGAAACAGCGCGCCCAGGTCGGTGCGCGGCAGCAGCAGGTTGGAGCCGCCGCGCCCGCTGAAGAGCGCATCGCGCAGCACGCGCAGGAACACCGTGGCGCTGGCTTCGGCGGCGGGGGTGTTGAGCGCCGAGACGCACAGCGGCTCGACGAACTCGGCCATCAGCTGCGGCGGCAGGCCCTGGCTGATGGCCAGCACCGTATCGCCGGGCTCGCAGCGGAATCCGCCCAGTCCCCACATCCAGCGGGCGGTGGTGGTCATCAGCGCCAGCCGCTGGCGCAGGCCCCAGCCCCGGGCGGTGGCGATGCCCCACACGGCGTCCCAGGGGGGCGCGATGTCGGGCAGGCGGATGCCCTTGCCATCGGCGAAGCGCAGCGACAGCGGCAGGCGCAGCAGGGCCGCTTCCGGGTCCACGCCCACCTGCGCCATGAGGTGCAGGCACTCCGTGTAGGCGCCGATCAGGATGTGCTGGCCGTTGTCCAGGGGCGGCGGAGCGCCCGGCGCACCGGGCGCATCGGTTGCGGGCAGGGGCGCGCGCGCGG
>NZ_BAAJYS010000804.1:0-876 GCF_057543315.1 Acidovorax sp. KPB24-07 | reverse complement strand
AAGCCCTGGCGCAGGCCGTGCGCGCGGGGCCGGGGCGGCGCTTCGCGCTGGCCATCATCAAGGACCTGCCGCAACAGTCGCCCCTGCTGTCCGAAGCCGACAACGCCTACGCGGCCGCCCTGGCGCACGCCTGCGAGCGCCAGGGCTTCGTGCTGGTCGAAGGGCAGGCGCTGGCCTATGTGCCCATCGACTTCGCGAGCATCGCCGACTACCTGGGCCGCCTGTCCGCCAGCCGGCGCCAGAACCTGCGCCGCAAGCTGCGCAGCCGCGCGGGGCTGGCGGTGCGCCACATCGCCACGGGCGAGGCCTTTGCCGATGACGCCGTGGTGGATGCCTACTACGCGCTGTACGAGGCCGTGTACGCGCAGAGCGAGGTGCACTTCGACCGGCTCACGCGCGGTTTCTTCGCCGCCGTGCTGCGCGATGCGTCCAGCGGCGGCATCGCCTTCGAATACCGCCACGCCGCCACGGGCGAGCTGCTGGGCTGGAACCTGTGCTACGTGCATGGCGGCCGCCTGGTGGACAAGTACATCGGGCTGGCCTACCCGGCCGCGCGCGAGGCCAACCTGTACTTCGTGAGCTGGATGGAAAACCTCGAATACGCGCTGGCGCACGGCCTCACGCACTATGTCGCCGGCTGGACGGACCCGGAGGTCAAGCGCAGCCTGGGCGCGCGCTTCACCTTCACGCGCCACGCGGTGTACGTGCGCCAGCCCGTGCTGCGCGCGCTGGCGCGGCGGTTCGCCGGGCGCTTCGAGAGCGACCGGCAGTGGCGCGACCGCGCGGAGGCCGCATGAGACCGGCCGACTGGCCACCGGTCGTGCTCGACCTCGACGGCGCCGTCGGGGCGCTGCCGGACGAGCGGCGCATCGATCT
>NZ_BAAJYS010000803.1:0-878 GCF_057543315.1 Acidovorax sp. KPB24-07 | reverse complement strand
GTGGAACTGCACCTTGACGCGGCCGTACTGGTCGGGCCAGATCTCTTCGCCGGGCGGGCCTACCACCACCGCCGTCTGCGGACCGGTGGTGCGCGGCTTGCGCGTGGTGCGCTCAGGGGTGTAAGGCAGGCTGGTGGGTTGGGCTTGCAGGGTGAATTTCTGGAACGACCCCTCTTCCTGCGGCGTGCCCTTGGGGCCGGGCGCGGCGCGCTGACCTGGGGGTTTTCCTTGAAGTGGTATTCGAGACCGGTGAGCAGGTAGGCCTGGTTCTGGTCCTCGCGCGGGTAGTTCTCCAGCGTGAAGGTGTAGCCCGGGGCCAGCGCCCGGTGGCGCGACTGGCCCCGCACGGTGCTGTGCCCGGTGAGGCTTTCCTGCAGCCGCACCCGGGCATAAGCTTCGCCGTCACCGAATTCGGTGTAGCCGCCCGGCCATTCGTAGATTTCGTGGGCGTCGTGCGCATGCCCCGGCGGGGTCTGGCGCATGTTGGACAGGTCCGCGCGCGGCTTCTTGAAGTCGTAGTCGTCGTTGTAGTGCCGCCCCGAATGGATGGCCTGGTGCAGCTCCCAGGCGTGGATGTTCTCTTTGTCGGCAACGGCGGCCTTCTCGGGCGGGTAGAAGGGGATGACGGCGGCCCCGGGCAGCGGGCTGTGCGAGGCGACGATGTCGTCGGCCAGGGTCAGGATGTGCTGGCCGGCGCTGTGCTGGTGGTAGTAGTAGATGCCCTCATGCTCCATCAGGCGCGAGACGAAGGCGCAGTCGGTCTCGCCGTACTGCACGCAGTAGTCCCAGCTGCGATACGCCCGCGTGAGCCGCTTTTGCAGGGGGTGGCCGTATTTGCCGAGCACCTCTTCGATGATGTCGGGGACGGTCTTGTTCTG
>NZ_BAAJYS010000802.1:0-880 GCF_057543315.1 Acidovorax sp. KPB24-07 | reverse complement strand
CCCACCAGCAGCGCCAGCACCACACGCGGCAGGCGCAGGTCGCGCACGATGGCCTGCGCCATGTCACCCCGCCGGCGCGCCGAACGCCCCGGCCCAGGGCCCCGCCAGTGCCGCGGCCGCCTCGCGCCACGACACGGGCGCGCTGCCCGCGGTGAGCGACGCCATGACCAACAACGTCAGGGCCAGCGCGATCCCCCATGGCGCCGCGCGGCGCAGCGTGATCCGCAGAGGCACTGCTCTGCGCCGCGCGGTGCGGGCATCCGCCCCCGGCGGCGTCATGGTGCCTGCCTCAGGGCGCGGGCCAGCTTTTCGATGGCGTCGATGTTGGCGGGCCCGGGCGTCAACTCGGCATAGCGCAGCGTGACGAAGCGGCGCTGGCGCACGGCGTCGGTCAGCCGCATGGCCGGGTGCGCCTGCAGGAGGCGCTGAAGGTGTTCCGGGCCCTGGCCATTCTGGTAGTCCAGCAGGACGATGACCTGCGGGTTGCTCGCTGCGACCGTCTCCCAGGCGCTGGTGCCCCAGCTCATGGGGGCATCGCCCAGCACGTTGCGCCCGCCCGCGGCCGCGATCAGGGCCGTGGGCATGGCGGCGCGGCCCGCGGTGAAGGGCTTGTCCTCGCCCGAGTCGTAGACGAACACGCGTGGCGGCTGCGGCAGCGGCGACCGGTCCCGGCCCGGACCCGCTCGCGCCATTGCGCGATGAGCCGCTCGGCCTCGGCACGGCGGCCGAAAACGGTGCCCAGGCGCAGCAGGTCGCCGTACAGCAGGTCCATCGTGGCGCGCGGTTTGTCGCCGCGCGTGTGCGCGCAGCTTTCGGTCAGGATCAGCGTCTGGATGCCGTGCGGCGCCAGGGTGGCAGGGGGTCACCCTCGCCCCCCAGG
>NZ_BAAJYS010000801.1:0-882 GCF_057543315.1 Acidovorax sp. KPB24-07 | reverse complement strand
TGGTGCTGGGCGCGGCCATCGACCGCTTCGTGCCGCAGGCCAACTCCCTGCCCGAAGCCGTGCGCCTGCTGCGCGCGCGCTGAAGCCCGCGGGGGCCGGGTTCTACTTCGGCGCGTGCAGCAGCCGCAGGAACGCCTGGGCCGGCGGGCTCAGCGGCCGGTCGGCGCACCAGGCTGCCGTAGGCCTCCAGCGTGTGCTGGAAGCGGTAGGGCAGCACGTGCAGCAGGCCGTGCTCTGCATCGCGCTGCGCCACGGCCTGCGGGATCACCCCGATCAGTTCGGAGCGCCGCACCAGGTTGATGGTGGTGAGGATGGAGCCGGTCTCGATCAGCCCCTGCGGCAGCGCCGCGCCGTGGTCCTTGAACTCCTGCGCGATCAGGTCGCGCATGGGGCTGCCGGCCGGCTGCAGCACCCACGGAAAATCGAGCAGCGCCGCGAAGCCCACGCGCGCCTTGCCCGCCAGGGGATGGCCGTTGCGCACCACCACCGCCAGGCCTTCGCCGTCGATGGGCTGGAAGGTGCAGTCCCGGCCCGAATCGCCGGAACGCCGGCCCACGACCACTTCGAGCACGCCCTCGCGCAGCTGCGCCAGCAGCCGGTCGCTCGTGTCCACGGCGATCTCCAGCGCCAGCAGCGGGAACACCGCCTTCAGCCCGAGCAGCGCGTCGGTCAGCCGACCCGGCGAGGCCGCCATGATGCTGCCGACCGACAGCTTGCCCGCGCTGCCCAGCCGCATCTCGCTGAGTTCGCGGTTCAGCGCTTCCATGCTGCCGCGGATGCTGCGAAAGTAGCCGGTCACCCGCTCGCCCGCGGCGTTCAGCCGCAGGCCGCGGCCCACCCGGTCGAACAGCGGCTGGCCGAGGGCGGCCTCCAGTTCGTGGA
>NZ_BAAJYS010000800.1:0-884 GCF_057543315.1 Acidovorax sp. KPB24-07 | reverse complement strand
GGCCTGCGGTGCTGGCGCCAACCGGGGCGCGGCCGGCACGGCGGAGGAGGGGGGGGCATCCGTGGATTCGGCCGCCGGAGTCTTGGCCACGGCCGGCTCCTGCACCGCCACGGAGGCCGTAGCCGGCGCCCACACGGTGATGCCCATCTCGGCCAGCATGGCGCGCTGGCGTGCGTCCAGGTCCAGGCTCATAGTGGCAGGCTCATCACGACGGCATCCTCGCGTTCGCCGCCGTGGGCGGGGTAGTAGCGCTTGCGTTCGCCCACGAAGCGAAAGCCCCGGGCTTCGTAGATCGACCGTGCCCGCGCATTGCTCACGCGCACTTCCAGCCACAGCCATTGCGCGTTGCAGCCGCGCGCCCACAGGGCCAGCGCATCCAGCAGCAGCCGGGCCCAGCCCTGGCGCTGGTGGGCGGGTGCCACGGTCAGGTTGAGCAGGTGCACTTCGTCCACGCCTTTCATGGCCACGAAGTAGCCGATCAGTTCATCGCCGGCCATCAGCAGCTGGGTTTCGTAGCCGGCCGCCATGGCATCGATGAAGTTGCCGCGCGTCCAGGGGTGCGTGTAGGCGACCTGTTCGATCGCCAGCAGCGCATCCAGCCGCGCGAGCGTGAGCGGCTCGAACCGGGCTTCTTCGGGGGTGTGGGGAACGGCGCTCATGGGGCACTCAGAATGGGAGGCAGGGCGGCTGCGGCCGCCTGCTTCGCCGCCAGGCGCTCCGCCGTGGTTTGCGCCACTTTATCGCGCACGTACAGCGGCAGGGCTTCGCTGGCCGGTTGCGCGCCCCCCGCAGCGATGCGCGCGGGGGGCCAGGTGCAGCAGGGCCAGAGCGGTCGGCAGGCCGAACACGTGGGGGGGCGTCGGGTGCGAGCCGCTCGCCATAGG
>NZ_BAAJYS010000799.1:0-886 GCF_057543315.1 Acidovorax sp. KPB24-07 | reverse complement strand
CGCGCCACCGAGGTGCCCCGGCGGCGCAGGACCACGCAGGCGCCCAGCAGCGCGCCGCCGCCCGGGGCCACGCCCGCCGCCGGCCGCGCCACCATCACGCGGGCCGAACGGCTGCGCAGCAGGCGCCGCCAGCTCGGCAGCGAGATGCGGTCTCCCAGGAACGAGGCGCGCTCGATCGCCTCCAGGGCACGGGCATCGGCAGGCACGCCGGCATCGATCGCCCGCCCGGGCGTGGCACGGGGCCGGGCCTTATTCATGATCGCGCCCGCTGTCCGGGCGCGGGGCCGGGCGCTCCATCCAGTACAGCAGGCACCAGGCGCCGCCGAGCGGCAGGAAGACCACGAGCAGGGCCAGAAAGAGGTGCAGGGCAACGTCGTGCATCGAACAGGTTCTCAGTGCATCCAGTGGGTGGGCCGGGCGATGCGGCCGAATTCCGCGCAGGGCATGCCGGCCGTCAGCAGGCGCAGGCACGCGGCCAGTTCGCCGCGGCGCACGTTCATCTCGATGCGGATGCAGTGCCGGGCCGCATCCACGTCGATGCGGTAGCCCTGCACGCGCGGGCCCAGGATGCGGTGCAGCGAGCGGCGCCCTTCCAGCACGTCGGTATGAAAGAGGCGCAGCGGCAGCACGACGATGTCGCTGTCGGCCGGCGGCCGGGCCTCCAGGGCCACGCGGTGAAGGGTCGGAAAAGCGCAGGAATGCGGCATGGGGCGAGTCGCCGCCACGGGGCCGGAGGGGTGCCGGCGGGCGGTGGCGGGCTGCGGGTGGAACATGGCCCCAGTCTAGGAACGCCGGCATAAAAACGCCGTAAAAAATGCGCCGGCGCCCGTCAATTCCCCGTGAACCCGCCCGGGCGGCGGCCCGCCGCCGGGCCGGCAGGCGCCCG
>NZ_BAAJYS010000798.1:0-887 GCF_057543315.1 Acidovorax sp. KPB24-07 | reverse complement strand
CGGGGGGCGTGGCGGCGGGCAGTTCGTCCACCAGCACGCGGTAGGCCTGCTCGGTGCGCGCCGGCACCGGCTGCGTGGACAGCAGGCGCACCATCTGGCGCTGGCCCGGTGGAATCTGGCTGATGGGCGGGCTGGCCACCACCTCGCGCTGCGCCTCGAAGCGGTCCTGCCCGTCGGCCTGGCGCCACTGGAACACCCGCACCTGCATCGACACGGGCTCGGCGCCGCGGTTTTCCATCCACAGCGCCACCGCGCGCTGCGGGCCGGTGATGACCGGGTCCACGGGCCAGATCATGATCGGCGTGGCCGCATGCGCCGGTGCGGCCGCCGGGCCGATGCCGCAGAGGCAGATCAGGGCCAGGGCGAGCGCGAGGAAACGGTGCAGCGTCACCACGACAGGGTCACCTGCACGGTGTCGGTGTAGGTGCCGGCGCTGAGCCCGGAGCCCGGGAACGTCGCGGTGGCCTGGATGGGCAGCGCCGTGGGTGTGGCGCCCAGCGCCATGTCCGCCGCCACGTTGGGCAACAGGGCCGGCGAGCCGGCCGCGACCAGCGTGAGCGCATAGGGAATGAACTGCGAGCCGTTGGAGAGCCGGCGCTGCGCGCCGCTGGCATGCAGGCCGCTGCCCACCGTCACCCGCAGCGTGGTGCCCGGCGTGCACAGCACCTGGGCCTGCGTGCCGGAGCCGCCCGTGGCCATGACGCTGTGCGTGCCGGTGCGCACGGGCGAATGCACGCCGAAGTCGAGCAGGCCGAACGACAGCCCGGTGGTCTGCGCGCTGCCCGAGATCTGGCAGCCGCGCGCTACGGTCGCGCTCACCGGAATCGTGGCCGTGGTGGCGATGGGCGTGGCGGCCTCGGCGGGCGCGGCGACCCACGCCGGCAATG
>NZ_BAAJYS010000797.1:0-887 GCF_057543315.1 Acidovorax sp. KPB24-07 | reverse complement strand
GCGGACATGGAGGGGCTGATGAAGCAGCTCTTCGATGCCGAAGGCCAGCGCGGCAATGCCTGCAGGCGCAGTCGGTGCGGCTGCTGCAGATCGCGGAGATCGCGGCCGGCGTGCTGTGGTGGTGGGCGTGGTGCTGGCGGTCCTGTGCTGGGTGTTCATCCGCCGCAACGTGCTGGCGCCGCTGGACGACGCCGGCGCGCTGCTGGAGAAGGTCGCCCAGGGCGACCTCACCACGCGCATCGAGGTGCGCTCGTCCAACGAGATCGGCCGCCTGATGGGCGCCGCGCGCACCATGCAGGAGGGCCTGGCGCGCATGGTCACGCAGGTGCGCCAGGGCGTGGAGGAGATCCACACCGGCTCGCGCGAGATCGCGCTGGGCAACGGCGACCTGAGCGGGCGCACCGAGCAGCAGGCCGCGTCGCTGGAGGAAACCGCCGCCAGCATGGAGCAGCTGTCGTCCACCGTGAAGCAGAACGCCGACAGCGCGCGCCAGGCCAACCAGCTGGCCGCCAGCAGCATGGCGGTGGCCCAGCGCGGCGGCGCGGCGGTCGGCGAGGTGGTGGCGACGATGCAGGAGATTGCGGGCAGCTCGCGCCGCATCGCGGACATCGTCGCGGTGATCGACGGCATCGCCTTCCAGACCAACATCCTGGCGTTCAACGCCGCCGTGGAAGCCGCCCGTGCCGGCGAGCAGGGCCGGGGCTTCGCCGTCGTGGCCAGCGAAGTGCGCAGCCTCGCGCAGCGCAGCGCCGACGCCGCCAAGGAGATCAAGGGCCTCATCACCGACAGCGTGCAGAAGGTGGACGCGGGCAGCCAGCAGGTGGAAGAGGCCGGCCGCACCATGGCCGACATCGTGGCGCAGGTCAAGCGCGTGAACGACCTCATCA
>NZ_BAAJYS010000796.1:0-892 GCF_057543315.1 Acidovorax sp. KPB24-07 | reverse complement strand
CGGGGGCATCGCCCTGGCCGGCCGGCACGTCGCCCATCTGCCGCAGCGGCCGCGTGCGGGCCGACAGCAGGTCGCCCAGCGCCAGTTGCGCGAGCTGGAAGTTGGGGTGGTCGCGCACCAGGCTCTCGGCCTTGGCCAGGGCCTCGCGGCCCTTGCCTTCGCCGGTGAGACGATAGACCTCCATGAGGCGCTTTTCCGCCTGCCCATCGGCGAGCGGGGCGATGCGTACGGGCGCCGTGCGCGCGTTCTTGCCCACGCCGCGCAGCTTGTCGCCCTGGGCGTGCGCGGGCCAGGCTGCCGCGAGCAGCGACAGCACCATGCCCGCCGCCATGCCGCGGCTCCAGGGGGAACGTCCCGCAGGCATGCGAGGCTTCAAGCGGGAACGAATGCGGCGCGGTGCGCCAGCAGAGGGCAAGGGAGCATCCCGAAGGCGATGGTGGAGCGCGTCACCGAAACGATCGCCATCAACCGCCGGTGGCCTCGCGCACGATGGTCCACTGGCCGCCGGTGTTCACCAGGTCCAGGGTCTTGCGGCTGTTCACGCTGTAGCTGCCGGAGCTGTAGCCCTGGCGAAAGCGCGCCTGCGCCTTGTTGCCGTTCACGGAAATGCGCAGATCGTTCACGCTGACGTTGATCTTGGCGCGGCCGACGATGCGGTCGCGGCGCTCTTTTTCCCAGGCGGCGTGGCTTTGCTTGCCGTTGGGCGTGTAGTTCTTGTCGTAGGCGCCCAGGTAGGCGTTCATGTCCTGGCTCTCCCAGGCCTTGGCCCAGGCGTGCACTGCGGCGGACACTTCCCGTTCCGCCGCGGCGGCGGCGCTGGAGGCGGTGTTGCCCGTCACTGCGGGAGCGGGGGGCCGGAGCTGGGGGTGGGCGCCGGTGCAGCGGCCACGGC
>NZ_BAAJYS010000795.1:0-899 GCF_057543315.1 Acidovorax sp. KPB24-07 | reverse complement strand
GGCGTGCGCGAGGTGCTGCGCATCACGCAGCAGGAGCTGGCGTACCTGGTGGGGCTGTCGCGCCAGCGCGTGAACGAGGCGCTGGCCGAGCTGCAGGCGCAGGGCGCGATCTGCGTGGAATACGGCGGTCTGCGGGTGCTGGACCTGCCCGCGCTGCGCGAGAGCGTGTTCGCCGCGCAGGCCGAGGTGCCCGTGCGGCGCGCCATCCGGGCGCCGGGGTCGCCGGACGCCCAGGCGGTCATGCGCGGCTGACGGGCGCTGCCAATTCGGGGGTGCGCGTCAGGCGGAAGGTACCCACCATGTCCGTGAGCCGGCCAGCCTGGTCCTTGAGGCTGCCGGCGGCCGCGCTGCTTTCTTCCACCAGCGCGGCGTTCTGCTGCGTCATGGTCTCCAGCGCGCCCACCGACTGGCTCACTTCGGCGATGCGGTCGCTCTGCTCGCGGGCGGATGCGGTGATCTCGGCCATGATCCCCGACACCTGCTGCACCGACTGCACCAGTTCGCCGATGGTGGCGCCCGCGTGGCCCACCAACGTGGTGCCTTCCTGCACCTGATTGGCGCTGGCCAGGATCAGCGCCTTGATCTCGCGCGCGGCGTCGGCCGAGCGCCCCGCCAGCGCGCGCACCTCGCCGGCCACCACCGCGAAGCCGCGGCCCTGTTCCCCCGCGCGCGCGGCTTCGACCGCGGCATTGAGGGCCAGGATGTTGGTCTGGAAGGCGATGTCGTCGATCACGCCGATGATGTCCACGATCTTGCGGGCCGAGGCATCGATGCCGCCCATGGTCTCACGACCTGGCCCACCACGGTGCCGCCGTGCGTGGCGATCTCCGAGGCGCCCGTGGCCAGCGTGTTGGCCTGGCGCGCGTTCTCGGCGTTCTGCTGCACCGTGGCGGTGACTG
>NZ_BAAJYS010000794.1:0-899 GCF_057543315.1 Acidovorax sp. KPB24-07 | reverse complement strand
CGCCGGCCGGCGCTGGGGCTGGCCGCGAGCATCGGGCCTGGCGCGGCTCACCGTGGCGCGGCGCCCGCGCGTGGCGCTGTTTTCGACCGGCGACGAACTCGTCATGCCCGGCGAGGTGGACCCGGCCCGCATGCCGCCCGGCGCCATCTACAACAGCAACCGGTTCTTCCTGCGGGGGCTGCTGCGCCGCCTGGGCTGCGCGGTGACCGACCTGGGCATCGTGCCGGACCGGCGCGAGGCCACCCTGGAGGCGCTGCGTGGCGCCAGCCTGGAGCACGACCTGATCCTGACCAGCGGCGGCGTGTCGGTGGGCGAGGAAGACCACGTCAAGCCCGCCGTCGAGGCCCTGGGCCGGCTGGACCTGTGGCAGATCGCCATGAAGCCCGGCAAGCCCTTCGCCCATGGCCGCATCGGCGCGGCGCACTTCATGGGGCTGCCGGGCAACCCGGTATCGAGCTTCATGACCTTCGCGCTGCTGGTGCGCCCGTTCCTGCTGCGGCTGCAGGGCGTGCAGGCCGTCGCCCCGCAGAGCGTGGCGGCCACGGCCGACTTCGACTGGCCGCGCGCGGACCGGCGCCGCGAGTTCCTGCGCGTGCGGCGCAATGCGGCGGGCGGGCTGGACCTGTTTCCCCACCAGGGATCGGGCGTGCTCACGTCGGTCGCCTGGGGCGACGGCGTGGTGGACACCCCGGCCGGCCAGACCATCGCGCGGGGCGATACCGTGCGCTTCATTCCCTGGGCGGAGCTGCAGTCATGAGTCGCACCGTCACCGTGCGCTACTTCGCCGCGATCCGCGAGGCCGTGGGGCAGGGCAGCGAACGCTTGGCGACGCAGGCGGCCACGCTGGGCGCGCTGCGCGACGAGTTGATCGCGCGCGGCGGGCCCTGGGCGCACAGCCT
>NZ_BAAJYS010000793.1:0-900 GCF_057543315.1 Acidovorax sp. KPB24-07 | reverse complement strand
CGATGCCCCGGCCGGTGACGGCGGGCCCGGCGCGGTGCCGCCCTGGCTCGCGCAGGGCGACCCCCGTGCGCCTGCCGTCCCAGATGGAGCGCGAGGCCTATGCCTCGCGCCGTTTCCCCCAGGAAGCGAAAGCCGCCGCACTGCCCCAGGCATGGCAGCGCGTGCGCAGCCACTGCGATTTCCACTTCAACCTGCCAGCCACCGATGCGCCCCTGCGCGATCCGCTGCAGCGGACCATCGACCGCCTTGGCCGGCACACGGCCGAGGCCGATGCAGAGGCCGACACCGTACTGCTCGCGCTGGCCCTGGCCAGTTCGGGCTACTACGGCGAGAACGAACCGGCCGCCGCCATCGTGGACTACCTCGTGGCGCAGTACGGACTGCCGGGGGCCGTCGACATCCTCATGGCATCGCAGCGCCTGGAGACGACCAACGATTACGACTCGACCACCAAGAAGCGCCGCGCGCACCTGTCCACCACCGTGACCCGCGCGATGAGCAACGGATGGCGCGGGCCGTTGGGCCAGGGCGAGGAAGCCTTCCGCCGCCATCTCGCGGCCGCGCCACAGGCCGAGTGGGAAGCCTGTGCGGACCGCATCGAGGCCGACCTGCCCTCCCTGCACCCGAGCCGGCAGCCGGCGATGGCGCTGCTGCTGCCCGACCGGCCGGCGGTTTCCGACGCGCTGGCGCACCGGCTCGCCGCCGAGAAGGAGGTGCCCGACACCCTGCACTGGCTGATGCTCACGGCCACCGACCCCGCCGCGATCGCGCTGGCCGCGAAGACGCGGCTGGGCTACTCCGAGGGCTTCTGGGGCAACCGGCGCATGGTGGCGACGGCCGTGCGCGAACGCGGCACCGGCGCGGTGGCGGTGCTGGAACGCGGGGCCGCCGAGGAGGCCG
>NZ_BAAJYS010000792.1:0-900 GCF_057543315.1 Acidovorax sp. KPB24-07 | reverse complement strand
AGGCCGCCTCGATCGCCTGGCCTTTCGGCGGCGAGCCGGTGTGGTGGCTGCAACTCCTGTCCCTGGGCGGCTTCGCGCGGCTGCTGCTGGCCAGCCGCAGCGCCCGGCAGGCCGCGGTGCTGGGGTGGCTGTTCGCCACCGCCTGGCTGACGGGCACCTTCTGGTGGCTCTTCATTTCCATGCACACCTACGGCGGGCTGGCCGCGCCGCTGGCCGCGCTCGCGGTGTTGGGGCTGGCGGCGTTTCTGGGCAGCTACTACGCGGTGGCTGCAGGGTGTTTCAAGGCCCTGGGGCAATCAAATCGCTGGCATGTTGCTATCGTTTTCGGAGCATTCTGGCTGCTGGCCGAGTTGGCGCGCGGCCAGTGGTGGACGGGCTTTCCATGGGGCGCCGGCGGCTATGCGCACGTCGAAGGCCCGCTGGCCGTGCTGGCGCGGTCGGTCGGGGTGTACGGCATCGGCTGCATCGCGGCCGTGCTGGTCATGCTCGTGGCCCAGGGGCGGCGCAGCGACCTGCGCAGCCTGAAGGCGTGCGCCCTGGTGGGGCTGGCCGTGCTGGCCTGGGCCGGGCTGGCGGTGCAGCGCCACTGCGCCGTCGAGCTGTGCCACACGCCGATGCAGCGCCCCGCGCCGCTGTCGCTGGCCCTGCTGCAGGGCAACATCCCCCAGGACGAGAAATTCCAGGCCGGCAGTGGCGTACCGACCGCCCTGCGCTGGTATGCCGAGCAGCTGCGCAGCGCCCAGGCCGCGCTGGTGGTGGCGCCCGAGACGGCCATCCCGCTGCTGCCGCAGCAACTGGTGCCGGGCTACCTGGATTCGGTCACCGCGCGCTACACCCAGGCCCCCGCGGCGGGGCAGGGCGCCGGCCGGCAGGCGGCGCTGCTGGGCATTCCGCTGGGCG
>NZ_BAAJYS010000791.1:0-902 GCF_057543315.1 Acidovorax sp. KPB24-07 | reverse complement strand
CAGCGGCTGCAGCAGCAGCGGCGGCACGGGCACGCGGGCGAGCGATTCGGGCAGGTCGAGCGTGTAGGCCAGGCGCGGGCCCATGCGCACCGACATCAGCTCCAGGTAGTCGCGCAGCCGGGCGAATTCGTCGGCCAGCGGGTGCAGCGTGGCCCGCGAGGCGCCGAGTGTGGCGCGCAGGTAGTCGATCAGGTGGTCCAGCATGGCCTGGGCGCGGGGCGGGTCGGCGGCGATCAGCACGCGCAGGTTGGACAGGGTGTTGAACATCATGTGCGGCTCCAGCTGCGCCTCCAGCAGTTTGAGGCGCGCCTCGGCGGCGTCGCGTTCGACCTCGGCGATCTTGCCTTCCAGAAAGCGCGATTTTCCCTGGGCGTAGAAGAAGAACGACAGCGCCAGGCACGCCAGCACCGTCGTCACCATGGCCGAACTGGGGCCGCCTGCCGACGCCAGGGTCAGGCCGGGGTGCATGCTCTCGCGGTAGGCATCGCCCAGGGCCGAGCCGAACTGAAAGCCGATGGAGCCGCCCACCGCGACCAGCGCCCAGCCGCGCCAGCCCAGGGGCCACGGGATGGGGCTATGGCGTGAGAGCCACAGGCGGCCGATGTCGATCAGCAGCCAGCTCGGCAGGCCGATGGCCAGGGAGTACACGAGCTGCACGTCCCACGGTCCCCGGCCGTAGGCGAGCTGGATGCCGGCGATGGCGGCGCAGAACGCGGCGATCACCAGCCCGTGGCGAATGGATTGGCGAAGGCTGAAGTGCTGCATGGCGGCGCTGGAGAAAGGAAAAGCTTCTGGTGGGCCGATTGTGGGGGCACTCCTGGCGGCGGCCGTGCGCCCGGTCAGCGCCGCTGCAGGGCCTGGCGCAGGGCGGCGCGCTCGCGCTCCAGCAGGCGGGCGTGCAG
>NZ_BAAJYS010000790.1:0-904 GCF_057543315.1 Acidovorax sp. KPB24-07 | reverse complement strand
GTCCAACCAGCCCCGCACGACGCCGCTGGAAATCCGCGACTACTTCGTGAAGTTCCTCAAGAGCGAGCCGCAGGGCAAGATCGACAGCCGCAAGATCCGCATCGGCTGCAACGTGGCGCAGGACGTGGGCACCTACACGTTCCGCTTCAAGGACGGCAAGACCGTGCAGGCCCGCTACACCTACGTGTACGAGCGCGTGAACGGCCAGTGGCTGATCGCCCACCACCACTCCTCGGCCATGCCCGAGACGGTGGCCGCCAAGTAAGCGGCCTTTCCACCGGCGCTCCATCGCCGGGCAGCGCAGGGGCCGGCATGCCGGCCTCTGCGCCGTGGCGCCTGCGTCAATACACGTCGCGGCGGTAGCGCCCGCTGCGCACCAGGCCCTCCATCGCCTCCTCGCCGAGCGCGGCGCAAAGCGCGGCATGCACGCCCTGCGCCATGCCCACCAGGCTGCCGCAGACGTAGATGGCTGCGCCGTCCGCCACCCAGGCACGCAGTGCATCGGCGGCCTCGGCCAGGCGGTCCTGCACGTGCACCCGCTGCGCCTGGTCGCGCGAGAACGCCAGGTCCAGGCGCGTCAGCACGCCGCTGGCCTGCCAGGCCTGGATCTCCGCGCGGTACAGGAAATCGTGCGCCGCCTGGCGCTCGCCGAACACCAGCCAGTTCGGGCCCGCCCCCGCCGCGGCGCGCGCCCGCAGATGGCTGCGCAGGCCGGCGATGCCCGTGCCGTTACCGATCAAGACGAGGGGCCGAGCAGCGTTGTCCTGCAACCGGAAAGGCCCGTGCGCGCGCAGGCGCAGCGGCACGGCATCCCCCAGCGCCAGGCCCGCGCACAGCCAGCCCGATGCCACGCCGGGCGTGCCGTCCTCGCGCACGGCCTGGCGCACGGTGAGATGAATGCGTC
>NZ_BAAJYS010000789.1:0-905 GCF_057543315.1 Acidovorax sp. KPB24-07 | reverse complement strand
CGTCGCGCGGCACGCACGGCATCGGCGGGCAGGGCTCGAACGGTGTCACCGTCTTCGGCGAAATCGACGTGAGCGCCGAGCGCCGGCGCTGAGGCCTTCGCGCCCTCACGCCCTTGCCGCTTCGCGCCCTGCGCCCGCGCCGGGGCCCTGCCTGAAAAGAATCCCTTTGGCGACCATCTCCCCCACCGTTCCCCTTTTCCAGGCCAGGCAGATCGACCCCACGGCCGAGCAACTGGCGATCCAGCAGTCCGCCGAGCGCACGCTGGTCATCGAGGCCAACGCCGGCGCGGCCAAGACCACCACGCTCGCCCTGCGCATGGGGCAGGCCTGGGCGCGCGGCGTGGCGCCCGAGCGCTGCCTGGCCCTCACGCACACCGCCACCGCCTGCCAGGCGCTGCAGGCCGCGCTGCGCAAGGTCGGCGTGCCCGCGCCCGTGGCGCAGCGCTTTCGCATCGCCACGTTCGATGCCTTCTGCGCCGAAATGCTGGCCGACCAGTACGAGGCCCCCGTGCCGCACCACCGCCACCTGGAGGAACTGCGCCCCTTCGTCTGGCAAGCCGTGCAGCGCGTGGAAGACAACGAACACGAGCGCTGGCGCGAGGAGCTGCTGCTGCCCACGCTGGGCGATACCGGCTTCGTGGAGGAGTTCCTGGCGACCAGCGTGTGGCTCAAGGGCACGATGAAGGACGAGCTGGAGCGCGAGGGCGGCCCGGCCTCACCCGAGCACGCGGCCGCCATCGGCGTGGGCTACACGCAGCTCAAGGTGTTCCTGGCCTACGAGCGCATTCGCCGGCGCGAGCTGGCCGACGAGCCGCTGTTTCGCGGCCCCTTCGATGCCACCTACGACCTGGCCCGGCGCCTGCACGGCGGCGACACCGCGGCCAGCCTGCCGCGCTGGCCGCGCG
>NZ_BAAJYS010000788.1:0-906 GCF_057543315.1 Acidovorax sp. KPB24-07 | reverse complement strand
CGGCCCACTGCCAGGCGGTGACGACCTCGCCCAGCACCAGCAGCCCGGCGGCCAGCCCCACCACGGGCACGCCCAGGCTGAAGGGCGCCACGCGGTTGGCCGGGTAGCGGGTGAGCAGCCCCGTCCACAGGCCGTAGCCGACGATGGTGGCCACCCAGCCCAGGTAGGCGACCGCGCCCCAGGCCACCGGCGGCAGCGCGGCCCAGGCGTCCCAGTGCAGCCAGCGGCCCGCGTCCGCATCGGTCAGGGCCGACAGCGCCGCGAACGGCAGCACCGGCACCAGGCTGCTCCACACCACGAACGACAGCGGCTTGTAGCCCGGCGATGCCCGCTGCGCCATGCGCGAGACGATGTTGGACACCGCCCAGGACGCGGCCGCGCACAGCGTGAGGCAGATGCCCACCATCGTCGCCCCGCCCACGCCCGTGCCGGTGGCCCCCGGCCCGATGAAGTTCATGGCGAAGCATCCGAGGCCTACCGCCGCGATCGCCATGCCCACCACCAGCGGCCGCCCGGGCCGCTCGCGCAGGATGCCGAACGCGAACAGCGCGGTGAAGAACACCTGCGTCTGCATGAGCACGCTGGCCAGCGCCGCCGTCATGCCCAGCTTCAGGGCGAAAAAGCCGAAGCCGAACTGCCCCACGCCCTGGAACAGCCCGAACAGCAGCACCCAGCGCCAGTGCATGCGCGGCGGCTTGAGGAAGAACACCAGCGGCAGCGCGGCGAACAGGTAGCGCACGGCCCCGAGCTGGAACGGCGTGAAGTAGCGCAGGCCCCACTTCATCGCCACGAAATTGATCCCCCAGATGACCACCACGGCCATCGCGGCCAGCACGTCGCGCGTGGCCATGGCATCGCCGACCGGCGCCCGGGCCACCGCGCTCACGCGGCCCCCCTGCGGCCCGG
>NZ_BAAJYS010000787.1:0-907 GCF_057543315.1 Acidovorax sp. KPB24-07 | reverse complement strand
TGCTGTGGCATGGTGCACGCTCAAACTGGCGCTGAGCCTGCTCGCATATCGACGTGCAGTCACTATGCAAGCAACCCGACCTGCAAAGCTCCCGGCCCTTTTGATGGCTGGTACCTCGCCAAGACTGACCAGTCTCAGCCGAATCCAGATATCGTTTTTTCCTATGCCTTTTGCCGCGTTGGTACTGCATTGACTGTCGAGGCTTCCGGCATATATTTGTGCGTCCCTAAGCAGTGCGAGGCAGGCGCTGAGTTGGTCAACGGCCAGTGTCAGTGCAAGGAGGGCTTCGAGTCAAAGGACGGTGCCTGCGTCAAAAAGCCCGACGACAAGTGCCCCGAGGGCCAGATAAAGGATGCCTCCGGTGTCTGCGTGCCCGACCCCAAGAACAAGACTGACGATCAGCGCTGCGCTGATGCTGCGGTGATGCACAACACCGTTGGCGTTGACCGCGTGGGCCGCATCGGCGGTAAGCAGCCGCTCGGCGAGGAGATGGGCGTATGCCGAAATTCCGGGGTCACGGGTGGCAGTGGTCAGCCTCTCGGCTGCATGCATCGCTTCACCGGCGAGGTGGCTTTTCAAACGCCCAACGGTTGGATTACTGAGGGTGAGTCCTGGGCCAATAACACCAATGCCAGCGGGACTACTGCAGGCTTGGCCTGTGCCCTCGGCCTGGAGAAAGACCCCAACAACCCGGCTGACGCGGACAAGGCTCCTGAGGCCAACAAGCCGCCGAAGGACTGCCGTGGCGGATTCACTGGATCGGTGAACGGTGTCAACGTCTGCGTGGATCGCGCCAGCACCAACACCAACGGCGTGGATTGGACCCGCATCACCGATGGCGACGGTAAGCAGGTGGACATCCGCACCGATGTCAACTGCACCGGAGACCGCTGTCTCGTCAGTCAAA
>NZ_BAAJYS010000786.1:0-912 GCF_057543315.1 Acidovorax sp. KPB24-07 | reverse complement strand
CTGCGACCGGCGCGAGAACTGCCGGGCCGTCCACACCTCGAACGGGCCGAAGCCCGGGCCGCCCTGCGACAGCCGGGCCTGGGCGGCCGCGGCGTCCGCCGGGCTGCGGGTGCGTGCACCACATAGGTGCTGCCGGAGCCGGCTTCGGCACCGGCGATCTCGCGCGCGGTGTCCAGCGAGGCCAGCACGTTCACCCCACCCAGGCCGCGCAGGCCGTCCACGGCCGCGGCCACGCGCACCGGGTGGCTGTTGATCCACGCGGTCTGGCCGACCCGCACGCCCAGCGTGTCCAGATCGGCCCGGTCCACGATCACCGCGCCCGGCTCGCGCAGCGCATCGCGCTGCCACGGGGCGATGAGGCGTGCGAACAGCATGCCGTCGGGCGCGCTGCGGATGCCCGAGACATAGACCGAGATGCCGCCCGCGCCCGCCTGGGCGCTGCGCCAGTCGCCATCGACCCAGAGGTAGGGCTCGACGGCGGTCACGGCGGGGTCCATGCGCATCCGGCTTTCCACGTCGCGGCCGATGGCGCGGCCGAAGTTCACGCTCTGCGTGCCCGGGTAGCCGGCCCAGAGATCGGCAGTCGAGGCCCGCACGTAGACGGCGGCGCTGCCGAAGATGCCGAGCACCAGCGCGGCCTGCACCATCAGCAGCAGTCCGGAGAACCCCACGGCGAACACCGCCGGCACGAACCGGCGCCATTCGTGCACCAGGGTCTTGCGGGCCAGTGGAATCATGGCGCGGTCCCCGCGATGTGCTCCGCGATGCGCGTGGCCTCGGGCGCGGCCGCTCCCACTTTGGGCTCGGCCGGCGGCAGTGGCGCGCCGCCCAGGGCTTTGTAAAGGGCCACGAAGGCGAGGGCGCGGGCGTCCTGCGCGGTGTCCCATTCCGCGGCGGCCTGCAGTTCGGCGC
>NZ_BAAJYS010000785.1:0-915 GCF_057543315.1 Acidovorax sp. KPB24-07 | reverse complement strand
ATCGACGCGCTGGACGCCGCGCCCGCCTCGCACGCCGCCGCGGACCGGCGCGCCACGCAGAACGACCTGCGCGTGACGCAGGCCATCGCCGCCATCCGCGAGAGCTTCGAGGAACTGGGTGTGCTGCTGGCGCGCCGTGCCGATGGCCGCTTCGCCGGTGCCGCGGACATCGCCGCGCTCGACCGCCACGCGCCGTTCGTGGCGCAGTGCCAGGCGCGCGGGCTGCGGCTGGCGGCCGATGCCGTGTTCCTGCTCGCCCACTGGACGGCCGACCGCGACCTTCCGCGCCGCTTCGACGTGCCCTTTCTCGTGGCGCGCATGCCCGAGGGCCAGGAACCCGTGGCCGACGAGGCCGAGCAGTTCGAGCCGGTGTGGGTGCGCCCGGCCGACGCGCTGGAGCGCCATGCCGCAGGGCGCTTCTTCATGATCTACCCCACCATCCGCACGCTGGAGCGCCTGGCGCGGTTCGACGATGTGGACGCCGTGCTGGCCGCCGTGGCGCACGAGGCGCCACTGTGGACCAGCTGCCCGCGCGCCGGGCTGCTGGCGGGCCGGGAGTCGCGCCACATGGAGCACGAGCCGCCCTTCGGCGAACTGGCGCTGGTGTGCCCCGACGGCCAGATCGTGCACCCGCTCGACTGGCAGAGCGACCGCCCGGTGCCGCTGCTGCGCAATGTGCAGCGCCTGACCGCGCCCAACCCCGGCGTGATGACCGGCCCCGGCACCAACAGCTACCTGGTGGGCGACCCGGCCACGGGGTTCATCGCCATCGACCCCGGCCCGCAGGATGCCGAGCACCTGGAGCGCCTGTGGCGCGCGGCCGGCGGCGACATCCGCATGATCGTGTGCACGCATTCGCACCCCGACCATTCCCCCGGCGCGCTGCCGCTGCAGGCCCGGGTGGCCGCCCATGGT
>NZ_BAAJYS010000784.1:0-927 GCF_057543315.1 Acidovorax sp. KPB24-07 | reverse complement strand
CACCCCCTGCCGGCAGTGCGCATCGACGCCGGCCCGGGCCTGCTCATCGCCGCGGGCCTGCTGGTGGGCGTGGGCACGCGCTACGGGGCGGGCTGCACCAGCGGCCACGGCGTGTGCGGACTGTCGCGCTGGTCGGTGCGCTCCCTGGTGGCCACGCTGGTTTTCATGGCGGCCGGCATGGGCACCGTCTTCGTGCTGCGGCACCTGGCCTGAACGGAGGGAACGCGCCATGACCGTTCTGATCGCCTTTGCTGCGGGCCTGGTCTTCGGGCTGGGGCTGCTGGTGTCCGGCATGGCCGACCCGGCCAAGGTGCTGGGGTTCCTGGACATCGCGGGGTCCTGGGACCCGTCGCTCGCCCTGGTGATGGCTGGCGCCGTGGGCGTGGCCCTGGTGGCGTTCACGATGGCGCGCCGCCGGGGCACCACGCTGCGCGGCACACCGCTGCAGTGGCCCGCCGCGCACGGCATCGACGCGCGGCTGGTGGGCGGCAGCGCGTTGTTCGGCATCGGCTGGGGGCTGGCCGGCATCTGCCCCGGCCCGGCCCTGGTGCTGCTGGGCATGGGGGTGCCGGACGGCGTGTGGTTCGTGGCCGCCCTGCTGGCCGGCATGGCGGTGTTCGAGGGCATCGAGCGCTGGCGCGGTCGCGGCTGACGACCGCCAGGCAGGCCGATGTCCTGCGCCGCGATGGCAGTTGGCCGACACGCCACGGGCACCACGGCCCCTAGATTGGTGGCCTTTGAAAGGACCCCACCCATGACCGCATCCTCTCCCGCCGCCAGCGCCCGCACCGTCGCCATCCTCGTGACCGACGGCTTCGAACAGGTCGAGTTGACCGGCCCGCGCGACGCGCTGCAAAAGGCCGGCATCGCCACCCGGATCATCGCCCCGAAGGCCGGCCAGGTGCAGGGCTTCCACCACGACGAAAA
>NZ_BAAJYS010000783.1:0-929 GCF_057543315.1 Acidovorax sp. KPB24-07 | reverse complement strand
CCTGCTGCAGGCCCACGCGCCACCATTGCGCCTGGGCGTGCAGGCGCTGCACCGGGTCCGCGGCCCCCAGCCACACCTCGCTCAGGCCGCCCACATAGGGCGCGTAGCCGGTGATGCGCACAAGCAGCGTGTGCTCGTCCCCGGCCTGCGCACGGCCCGGCCCCGCGCCCGCAGCGCGCCCAGGCGCACGAAGCGCGGCTGGTTCCAGGCCCGGGTCAAGCCGGGTTCGGCCAGGCGCTCGTCGCGCCACAGCAACTGGCCGTCGAGCCACACCGCGCCGGCCATGTTCATCGCGTCCAGGGCGAGTGCGAACTCCCGCTCCGCGGGGATGTCGGGCGGCAGCGTGAAGCGCAGGCGGTACCACACCACGCCGTCGTGCGCGGGCCAGCGGTCGCTCCAGGCATCGGGCAAGGTGACGGGCACCCAGCCGTGCGCGGGCGGCGCGGCCACGGCGGGCGCCTGGGATGCCATGGCCTCCAGCGGCTCGCCGCGCACCGACTCCACGGCGGTGAAGGCCAGGAGATCGCCCGCCCCCCAGGCCCGCGGGGACGGCAGCAAGGCGCTCACCAGCAGGGCCACCGCGCCCAGGGCGAGCAGGGCAGCCAGCGCCAGCGAGGCACCACGCGACGCCCTGCGCTCCACTAGAGCCAGCCTTGCGCCTGTGCCAGGACCACGGCCTCCGTGCGGGTGCGCACCACCAGCTTGCGGTAGATGCTGCGGGTGTGGCATTCCACGGTGTGCACGGACAGGCCCAGGGTGTGCGCGATCTCGCGGTTGGTGTCCCCGAGCGCCACCTGGTGCAGCACCTGCAACTCGCGCGCCGACAGCGCCACGCGCAGCACCCCGTCGGCAGCGCCACTGCCGGCGCCAGGGGCCGGCGGTGCGGTGCTGGCGCCTTGGCCGGGGGCCGAGGCCAGCAGGGCGAGGAT
>NZ_BAAJYS010000782.1:0-930 GCF_057543315.1 Acidovorax sp. KPB24-07 | reverse complement strand
CCGCTGCTGCTGCAGCCGCTGGTGGAAAACGCCATCCGTCACGGCCTGGAGCCGAAGGTGGAAGGCGGCAGCATCCACATCGCCGCCCGGCCATTGCCCGACGGCCTGCTGGAACTGCTGGTGCAGGATTCGGGCGCCGGGCTGGCCGCGGGCGGCACCGCACCGTCCGGGCCACCCGGCCCGGCGCGCCAGAGCTTCGGGCTGCAGCAGGTGCGCGAGCGGCTGCACACGCTGTACGGCGAGCAAGGCACTATTAATTTGATAGCACAACGCCCTAGTGGAACATGCGCCAGGGCCGTATTTCCCTTGAATCCCCCGCTGCCATGAACCTGCCGCCCTCCCGCGCGCCCCGCGCCCTGATCGCCGAAGACGAACCGCTGCTGGCCGCCGCCCTGCGCCAGGAGCTGGCCCGGGCCTGGCCGGACCTTCAGATCGCCGCCACCGTGGGCGACGGGCTCGCGGCCGTGCAGCAGGCGCTGGACCTGCGGCCCGACGTGCTGCTGTTCGACATCCGCATGCCGGGCCAGAGCGGCCTGGAGGCGGCCGCCGAGCTGGCCGACGCCTGGCCGGCCGACACGCCCTTTCCCGCGCTGGTGTTCGTGACCGCCTACGACCAGTACGCCGTGCAGGCCTTCGAGGCCCAGGCCGTGGACTACCTGCTCAAGCCCGTGCAGCCCGAGCGGCTGCGCAAGGCCGTCCAGAAGCTGCAGGCCACCCTCGCACGGCAGGCCGCGCCCGCCGCGCTGGACTTCGAGGCCACGCTGGCCCGCCTGCGCGCACTGGTGGCGCTGCCCGGGGCCGCTGCGCCGGGCATGGCCGGTGCCGGCGGCGCACCCCGCCCCGCTCACCGTCATCCAGGCCAGCAGCGGCGCGCAGATCCGACCTGGTGTCGGTGGCGGACGTCGTGGTGTTCGAGGCGGCCGACAAGTA
>NZ_BAAJYS010000781.1:0-933 GCF_057543315.1 Acidovorax sp. KPB24-07 | reverse complement strand
CGTGCTGCCCGCCGAGCGGCGGCCCGGGGCGGAGTTCCTGGCCTGGTCGGCGGTGCACGGCCTGGCCCTGCTGGTGATCGACGGCCCCCTGGGCCGCGCGGTGGGGCCGCAGATGGACCAGATGGCCCAGCGGCTCCTGGACATGGTGGAAAAAGGCCTGTGATCGGCAGGCCTTTCCAGCCTACAGGGATCATGGCCCCATCGGCCTCCAGCGCATATGTTGCTAGGGCATCGTGCTACATTTTTAGTAGCACAGCAGATTTTCATTGCGGCCCGCCGCACATCACTGTAAATTCATACAGTGATTCTCGACGCCAAACTCGCCATCCTCGCCGACGCCGCCAAGTACGACGCCTCGTGCGCCTCCAGCGGCGCGGCGCCACGCAACTCCGTGGGCGGGCGCGGCATCGGCTCCACTGAGGGCTCGGGCATCTGCCACAGCTACGCGCCGGACGGGCGCTGCATCTCGCTGCTCAAGATCCTGCTCACCAACTTCTGCCTGTACGACTGCCTGTACTGCGTGAACCGCGTGAGCAGCAACGTGCAGCGCGCGCGGTTCACGGTGCAGGAGGTGGTGGACCTCACGCTCGACTTCTACCGGCGCAACTGCATCGAGGGGCTGTTCCTGTCCAGCGGCATCATCCAGAGCCCCGACTACACCATGGAGCTGGTGGTGGAGGTGGCCCGCGTGCTGCGCGAGGAGCACGACTTTCGCGGCTACATCCACCTCAAGACCATTCCCGATGCCTCGCCCGAGCTGATGCAGCGCGCCGGCCGCTACGCCGACCGCCTGAGCATCAACGTGGAGCTGCCCACAACGCAGGGCCTGGCGGCGCTGGCGCCCGAGAAGGACGGCGCCGCCATCCGCCGCTCGATGGCGCGCATGGCCGGACACATCGCCGATGCCCGGCAGGCCCGGCGCGAGCAGCAAAG
>NZ_BAAJYS010000780.1:0-933 GCF_057543315.1 Acidovorax sp. KPB24-07 | reverse complement strand
CGGCCCTGGCGTGGCGCGGTGGGCAATGCGCTCATGTTCTCGCTGGGCATGCCGCTGGCGCCGGCCGACTGGTCGGGCCTGTCGCTCGCCGTGGGGGTGAGCGTGGCCGAGAGCCTGCAGCCCACGCCGCTGGCGGGTGCCGCGCGCATCGGCCTCAAATGGCCCAACGACCTGTGGCTGGACGGTGATCGCAAGCTGGCCGGCATCCTGGTGGAGACGGCGAGCCTCGTCGCGCCCGGCTGGGAAGCGCATGCCGCCCCCGCCACGCGCTACGTGGTGGCCGGCATCGGCATCAACGTGCAGCCGCCGCAGGCGGACGGCATGAACACCCCGCCCGGCAGCCTGCAGGACGTGGAGCCCGGCCTGGATGCGCCCACGGCGCTGCAGCGCATCGCCGCACCGCTGGTCGCCATGCTGCAATCGTTCGAGGCCTATGGCTTCGCGCCGGTGCAGGCCCGGTTCCACCAGCGCGACGTGCTGAGCGGCCGCGCGGTGACGCTGAGCGATGGCACCACCGGCACGGCCCACGGCGTGGGCGAGGATGGCGAGCTGCTGGTGCACACAGCGCAGGGCATGCAGGCCGTGACCAGCTCCGAGATCAGCGTGCGGCCCGCCGGCCCGTCGGCGCCGCGCTGACCGAGAAAGGCCCACCCATGCTGCGCGCCGCCGTTCTGGTTCTGCTGCTGGCCAATGCCGGCTACTACGCATGGGCGCAGGGGCTGCTGCGCTCGTGGGGCTGGGCGCCGCCCGAGCAGTCCGAGCCCCAGCGCCTGGAGCAGCAGATCCAGCCCGAGAACCTGCGCCTGGGCCGCGCCAACGGAACGGGCACCACCCCCAACGGCAACGCAAATGCGAACGGGGGCGAAGCGCCTGCGGCCCCCGCCACCCCGCCCGCGCCCGCCTCCACTCCCGCACCCAGCACCAGCGAGGCCG
>NZ_BAAJYS010000779.1:0-939 GCF_057543315.1 Acidovorax sp. KPB24-07 | reverse complement strand
GGGGCCACGCAAGCGCGCCGCCGCCGCAGCAGCAGACCCCTCGCCCGCCCCCGTCGTCACTCCAGCATTTCCACCCGCAGCCGCACCGGCGCCTGCACGCACAGGCCCGGCACCTCGCGCAGTTGCTCCAGCACCGCCTGCACCTGCGCATCGGCGGCCTCGTGCGTGAGCGCCAGCACCTGGTCCACGGCCGCATCGCCCTGCGCCGCACCAACGGCATGCACCCTCATCGATTTCACCGCGACTCCGGCGCGCGCCAGATGCTCCGACACCACCCCGATGGCATCCGCCCGCCCCGCCGCCACCGGCACGCGCAGGTAATGCCGCGTGCGCACATCCCCGATGGATTTCACCGCCCGGTCCTGCTGCGCATGCGGATGGAACGCCAGGTGCGGCACGCGGTGCGCGGCGCTGCCGTCGGCCGCCAGGCGCGCCACGTCCACCAGATCGGCCACCACGGCCGACGCGGTGGGCTCGGACCCTGCGCCCGCGCCGTAGTACATCGTCACGCCACAGGCATCGCCCTTGACCAGCACCGCGTTCATCGAGCCGTCCACCTGCGCCAGCAGGTGCCGTGCAGGCACCAGGGCGGGGTGCACACGCAGCTCCACGCCCTGGTCTTCGCCCTCGCCCGCCTCCAGATTCCGGCGCGCCATGCCCAGCAGCTTGATGCGAAAGCCCAGCGCTTCGGCGCACGCCACGTCGATCGCCTGCAGCCCGCGGATGCCCTCCACGTGCGCCCGCTCGAAGCGCACCGGCATGCCGAACGCGTTGGCCGCCAGCAGCGTGGCCTTGTGCGCGGCGTCCACGCCGTCCACGTCGAACGATGGGTCGGCCTCGGCATAGCCCAGCGCCTGCGCCTGGCCGAGCGCTGCCGCGAAGTCCAGCCCCTCGTCGCGCATCTGGGTCAGGATGAAATTGGTGGTGCCGTTGATGATG
>NZ_BAAJYS010000778.1:0-942 GCF_057543315.1 Acidovorax sp. KPB24-07 | reverse complement strand
GGCCTGCTGGGCCTGCGGCCCCACGGGCCGATCGGCCCGCGCGGCGACCAGGTCACGCTGGCCCGCATCGACTGGACCTACCGCACGCTGGATGGCGCCGCCTGGGAAACGCCCGCCCCCACCTCGGTGCTCAACAGCCGCCCGCCGGCCGTGCAGGAGCTGTACGACACCGGCGGCCCCGTGCTGCGCCTGCAGCGCGATGGGGCGGCCGAGGCAGACGCCATCGACCTCGTGCGCGACCTGGGCCTGCTGCCGGTGCCCGAAACGGCCTTGCAGTGGCGCGACCGTGCGGGTGCTCCCGTGCTGGGCCCTGTCTGGACGCTGCCGCAGGAGGCCGCCTTCGGCGACTTCTGGGCCGAGCAGGTGCCGCGCCTGCAGGCCCACGGCTGGGCCGTGTCGGTACTGCCCGGCTTCGCGCACGAGAGCGTTCCCGTGCAGCGCTGGACGCTGCGCCTCGATCCCGACACCGGCGAGCTGCTGGGCAAGGACCTCGCCGGCCCGCTCGGCCCGCGCGAACGCCCGGTGCAAAAGCTGCATCTGCCCGAACGCGAAGGGGCCTGGCTGCTGAGCCTGGGCATCGAGGTAGACGGCGAAACGCTGGACTTGGCGCCCCTGCTGGCCGATCTGCTCCGGCGCGACCCGCGCTGGCTGAACGCCGCGCAGATGGCCGCCATCGACGACCACGCCACCGTCTCGCTGCGCGCGCCCGGCGGGCGCCGCATCGATGCGCCCGCGGCGCCGCTCAAGGCCATCGTCGGCGCGATGGTGGACCTGCTTACCGATCCGCTGCGCAACGCCGGCCGGCAGCGCCAGGACGGCGACCCGCTGCGCCTGGGGCCCTGGGAGATGCGGCGCATCGAGGCCCTGCGCGCGGGCCTGGTGCAAGCGCACCGCGTGGGCACGGTCAGCGGCTGGGACAACGGCTGGCAGCTGCAGGGCGAT
>NZ_BAAJYS010000777.1:0-956 GCF_057543315.1 Acidovorax sp. KPB24-07 | reverse complement strand
CACGCTGGTGCCCACCCACAGCCTGGAGTTGGTCGAGGCCGCCGCCGCCCCGCGCCGCGGTGCAGGCGGGCCAGGTGGAGATGCGCGCCAGCCCGCGCCGCCCCGTGGACGTGCTGGTGCAGCACCTGGTCACCGTCGCCCTGGGCGGCGGCTTCGAGCCCGAGGCGCTCTATGCCGAGGTGCGCCGCACGGCGGCCTATGCCGACCTGCCGCGCGCCGTGTGGCAGTGGTGCCTGGATTTCGTGCACCGGGGCGGGCCGTCGCTGGCCGTCTACCCGGACTACCAGCGCGTGGTGCCCGATGAGGGCGGCGTGTGGCGCATGCCCGATGCGCGCCTGGCGCGGCGCCACCGCGCCAACATCGGCACCATCGTGAGCGATGCCAGCATGGTGGTGCAGGTGCTGCACGGCGCGCGCCTGGGCACCATGGAAGAGAGCTTTCTCTCGCGCCTGTCGGCCGGCGACTGCTTCGTGTTCGCGGGCCAGGTGCTGGAGATGGTCAGGATCGAGGACATGACCGCCTACGTGCGCCGCGCCGCGCGCGGCCGCCCCACCGTGCCGCGCTGGGCGGGATCGCGCATGCCCTTGTCCACCGTGCTGGCCGACTTCGTGGTGCGCCAGCTCGCATTGGCGGCGGACGGCGACTACCGCTCGCCCGAGCTGAAAAGCGTGCGCCCGCTGCTGGAGGTGCAGCAGCGCTGGTCGGCCCTGCCCACGCCCGGCACGCTGCTGGCCGAAACCCTGCGCACGCGCGAAGGCTGGCACCTGTTTCTCTACCCTTTCGCCGGGCGGCATGCACACACCGGCCTGGCCAGCCTGTTCGCCTGGCGCGCGGCGCAGGGCGAGGCGGGCACCTTCTCGATCGCGGTCAACGACTACGGCCTGGAGCTGCTCAGCGCCACCGAGCGCGACTGGGCGGCCCTGCTGCCCGAGCTGCTCAGCACGCAGGCCCGCCCC
>NZ_BAAJYS010000776.1:0-957 GCF_057543315.1 Acidovorax sp. KPB24-07 | reverse complement strand
GAGGCGGGCCACGCGGCGTTCGCGCGCTGCCAGGGGCTGGAATCGTGCGCGCGCGAGGTGCTGGCGCTGGCCGGCCACCATGCCGACGTGCCCAGCGGCCTGGTGTGCATGAGCGCGCCCAAGGCCTATGGACGCCAGCGGCTGCACCCGCTGGTGCCGTCCTTCCTGGCCGCGCACCCGCAGGTGGACGTGCAGCTGGTCATCACCGACCGCACCGTGGACCTGTTCACCGAGCACATCGACGTGGCGGTGCGCATCACCGACGCGCCGCCCCCGGGCCTGGCGGGCCGGCCGCTGGAGCCGGTGGAACACGTGGTGTGCGCCAGCCCGGCCTACCTGGCGCAGCGCGGCCTGCCGGAGCACCCGCGCGATCTGGCGCAGCACGACTGCCTGCCCCTGGGCGAGGACGAGCGCGACCGGCACTGGCGCTTCGAGCGGCCGGGTGGCGGGGGTGGCGCAGCGGAATCCGCCGTGGTGAAGGTGCGCGGGCGCTACGTGGCCAACCACAGCGAGGTGCGGTGCGAGGCCGCCCTGGGCGGCCTGGGCATCGCCTCGCTGCCGGGCTTCATGGCGCAGGCGGCCCTGGCGGCCGGCACGCTGGTGCGCGTGCTGCCCGGCTGGCGCCACACCACGGCGTATTCCGGCACGGCCTGGCTGCTGTACCCGCCCAACCGCTTTCTGCCGGCGCGGGTGCGGGCCTGGATCGACCATGTGGCGCAGGGTCTGGCCGCGCAGCCCGCATGAGGGGCCCGCGCGGCGCCTGCCGGTCCCTCCCGGTCAGTCCTCGTGCGTGTCGTGCGTGGCCGCGCTGCCCCGGCGCCAGTAGCCCGAGGCCTTGACCCACTTGGGGTAGGCGCCGCGCTCGCCCACCAGGTGCGCGCGCAGGGCCTTGGCCACGGCCGACTCGCAGGCCACCCAGGCGTGGAAGTCGCCCGCGGGCAGGGTCTGCGCGCGCAG
>NZ_BAAJYS010000775.1:0-960 GCF_057543315.1 Acidovorax sp. KPB24-07 | reverse complement strand
CGCTGGACGCTGCCCGCGGCGCCTGGCGCAGCACCATGCTCGCGTGGGAGAGCCTGGGCGCCGTGGCCGTGGGCCCGGTGATCGCCCGGCGCACGCAGCGCCAGATCGACTTCGCACCCACTCGGCCCTCGCTCATCGAGCGCGCCATCAAGGCCCAGCCGCAGGGTGCCAAGGCGTTCGAGCGCGTGGGCACGCCCGCCAAGGGCCTGCCCGCCCTCGAATGGCTGCTGTGGACGCAGCCGGCCGCGCCCGCCACGCCGGCCTGCCGGTATGCGGTGGAGGCGGCGCTGGACGTGGAGCGCGAGGCGGTGGCGCTCAAGGCCGCGTTCGACGGTGCCGCCACCACCGACTGGGCCGCCGAGGACGAGCAGGAGCGCTCCACCCAGGCCATGGGCGAGTTCATCAACCAGTGGGTGGGCGGCATCGAACGCCTGCGCTGGGCCCACATGGAAAAGCCGCTGCGCGCCGCCCAGGGCAGCCGCACGCCGGACTACCCCCGCGCCGCCAGCGGCCTCACCCCCGAAGCCTGGGCCGCCGAATGGCAGGCCTTGCGCACGCTGGCCGTGCTGCCGCAAGGCGCCGCGCTGCCCAAGCCGGGCGAGGCCCTCGTGCCGCTGGAAACCTACCTGCGAGGCCGCGGCCTGAACCCCCTGGCCGACCAGTTGCTGCAGGCCACGCAGCGCATCGACACCGCCTTTGCCGCCCTGGCGCAGCCCGGAAAGAACACCGGGCCGCAAGTGCTGCAGGCGGCCAAGGAGCTGACCGCGCTCAAGCGCCTGGCTGAGGCCGAGATCGCGCCAGCATTGCAGGTGAGCATCGGGTTTTCGGATGCCGATGGGGACTGACGCCATGCCAACCAAGCGACCGGAAGGCATCCCTGCCGCCTCGGCACCACTGTCGCGCCGGCAGGCGCTGCGGCTCGGCGCAGGCCTGGGGCTGGCCGTGCCGCTGGCCGCCGCC
>NZ_BAAJYS010000774.1:0-962 GCF_057543315.1 Acidovorax sp. KPB24-07 | reverse complement strand
GGCGGCGTCGATCTCGGCCGGGGTGGATTCGGGCCAGGCGGCGCCGTGGGGCTGGCCGGTGCGGGCGTCGATGGATTGCAGGGTGTTGTCGGGCATGGAGGTTCCTGAAAAGGGCAAGGGCCGTCGCGGCCTGCTGTCTCACTGAATGGAATTGTTCGCCGATCGGCAGGGGCCCGCCGTTGGGAGCCTGCCATCGTAATGAAAGGGCGAGCCGCCTAAAATCCCTGCGGCCCGCCGCCCCCTCCCCGCGCGGTTCTGAATTCCATTTCGTGAGACAAACATGCCTGCATCGCCCGGAGACGGCACCGCCGCGCTCGAAAAAGCCCTCGACGTGCTGGACGCCGTGGGCGCCGCGCCGCAGGGCCTGAGCCACGCCGACCTGGCAGCGCGGCTGGCGTTGCCCCGCACCACGGCCTACCGCCTGCTGGCCACGCTGGTGGCGCGCGGCATGCTGCGCCGCGATCCGCTGCGCAAGGTGTACTGCCTGGGTGTGCGCTGCTTCGAGCTGGCACGCCAGGCCCATGCCATGCCCGATCTGGCCGCGGCGGCCGTGATGGAACTGCGCACGTTGCGCGACCTGACGGGCGAGACCACCTACCTGGCCGCGCTGGACGGGCGCGACGTGGTGTCGCTGGAGCGCTGCGATGGCGCGCACAGCCAGCGCTCGTCCAGCGCGCTGGGCCAGCGCAAGCCGGTGTACTGCACCAGCCAGGGCAAGGCCATCCTCTCCGCCATGGACGGCGCGGCGCGCGATGCCCTGGTGCGCGAACTGGTGCTGCGTCCCCTCACGCCCCGCACGCTGACCGACCGGCGGCGCCTGCTGGCCGAGCTGCGGGTGACGGCGGCGCGCGGCTACGCGATCGACGACGAAGAGATCGTGCCCGGCGTGCGCTGCGTGGGCGCGCCCATCATCGACGGCCTCGGCCAGGTGCGCGGCGCGCTCAGCGTGGCCGGGCCGGCCT
>NZ_BAAJYS010000773.1:0-966 GCF_057543315.1 Acidovorax sp. KPB24-07 | reverse complement strand
AAAAACACTACCTCACCCCGCTCTTCGCCCCCAGCTCCATCGTGGTGCTGGCCGGCCGGGCCGATGCGCCCGAGTCGCTCACGCCGTGCGCCCGCGCGCTGCACACCGCGCTGCGGGCGCAGCGCTTCAGCGGCACGCTGCAGTTCCTGGACATCCACACCAGCGGCACGCTGGCCGATCTGGCGCAGACACGCGCGGACCTGGCCCTGATCGCGCTGCCGCCCGAGGATGTGGTGGCGGCGCTGGAGGTGGCCGGGCGCATCGGCTGCCGCGCCGCGCTGGTGATGTCGCACGGCATGGACGCGGACCAGGCGGCGCGGCTCAAGCACATCGCCCGGCGCGAGGGCATGCACCTGTTGGGCCCCAACTCGCTGGGCCTGCAGCGCCCGCACCTGCAGCTCAACGCCAGCGCGGCCGGGCCGCTGGCGCGGGAGGGGTCGCTGGCGCTGGTGTGCCAGTCGGGGGCGCTCACCGCGTCCATCCTGGACTGGGGCACCAAGAACGCAGTGGGCTTTTCCACGGTGGTGTCGCTGGGGCCAAACACCGACGTGGACATCGCCCAGGTGCTGGACTTCCTGGCCAACGACGCGCGCACGCAGAGCATCGTGGTGTACATGGAAGGCATCTCCAGCGCGCGCCGCTTCATGAGCGCGCTGCGCTCGGCGGCCAACGCCAAGCCGGTGGTGGTGCTCAAGGCCGGGCGCAAGCCGGCGGGCAACGAGGCGGCACACACGCACAGTGGCGCCATCGTGGGCAGCGACGACGTGTTCGACGCGGCCCTGCGCCGCGCGGGCGCGGTGCGGGTGCGGTCGTTCGTGGAGCTGTTCTCCGCCGCCAAGTGCCTGGCCTCGCGCTATCGGCCGGTGGGGCGGCGGCTGGCCATCGTCACCAATGGCGGCGGGCCGGGCGTGCTGGCGGCCGACTGGGTGAACGAGATCCTGCTGCAGCTGGGCCGCCTGTCCCCGG
>NZ_BAAJYS010000772.1:0-967 GCF_057543315.1 Acidovorax sp. KPB24-07 | reverse complement strand
GGCCATCGCCTGAGCGGGCGGCCACGGGATGACCGATCCCGGCGCGTGAGCGGGACCGGCGCGCCCCAGGTGCCGGCGCCGCCGCGAGGAACGGCGAACGCAGAGAACCGCCAGCCGGTTGTGCAACACTTGCGCGCTGCGCCGCAGGCCCCCGGGGCTTGCGGCCTTTTTCTGCCTTCTCACTCCTCCCGTTGCCAAGGAACACCATGAGCGTTTACGACAAGCTGAAAGAACTCGACATCACCCTGCCCCCCGTCTCGGTCCCCGCCGCGGCCTACGTGCCCTACGTGCAGACCGGCAACCTGGTGTTCCTGAGCGGACACATCGCGCGCAAGGACGGCAAGCCCTGGGCCGCGCAGTTCGGCCGCAGCATCACTACCGAAGAAGGCAAGGCGGCCGCGCGGGCCGTGGCCATCGACCTGCTGGGCACGCTGCATGCGGCCACCGGTGGCGACCTGAACCGGGTCAAGCGCATCGTCAAGGTGATGAGCCTGGTCAATTCGACGGGCGAGTTCACCGAACAGCATCTGGTGACCAACGGCGCGAGTGAACTGTTCGGCCAGGTGTTCGGCGACCGGGGCGTGCACGCCCGCAGCGCCTTCGGCGTGGCGCAGATCCCCATGGGTGCGTGCGTCGAAATCGAATTGATCGCCGAACTGGGCTGATCGCGCGCCCTCGTTGGCGCAAGGGGTGGCTGGCGCAGGCCTGGGCCTGGGGCACCCACCCCGTCGAGACCGGGACCTGCCCGCGCTGCGGGTCACCCTTGCTTTCGAAGGCCATCCCGCGATGGCCCCACGGCCGGCAGCCCCCTGATGCATCGGGGGCGTCGCAGCCGGTGCGTGTCAATGATTCCCTAGAACGACGTCCAGTCATCGTCCCCACCGCCCGCCGTCGCGCGCGCTGCGGCTGCGGGCTTCGGGGCAGGCGCGCTGCCCTTCGGTGGGGGCGGACTGGCAGGCGCGGGGGC
>NZ_BAAJYS010000771.1:0-967 GCF_057543315.1 Acidovorax sp. KPB24-07 | reverse complement strand
CACCACGAAGAGCTTTTCGACCGCTGGGGCGTGAGCTCCGACGTGGGCTCGTCCCAGGATCAGGCAGCTGCCTGCGGCTGGGTGAGCAGCGCCCGGATGATCTCCACGCGCTGCATCTCGCCCACGCTCAGGGTGTGCACAGGGCGCAGCGGGTCGATGTCCAGCCCGTACTCGGCCGCGGTGGCAGCGATGCGGCGCGTGACCTCGGCCAGCTGCAGCCGCTTGTCCAGGCCCAGCCACACGTTCTCGGCCACGGTGAGGGTGTCGAACAGGCTGAAATGCTGGAACACCATGGCGATGCCCAGCGCCCTCGCCTCCTGCGGATTGCGCACCGCCACCGGCTGGCCGTTGAAGTGCAGGGTGCCCTCATCGGGCTTGACCGCGCCGTAGATGATCTTCATCAGCGTGGACTTGCCTGCGCCGTTCTCGCCCAGCACGGCGTGGATCTCGCCGGGCTGCACCGTGAGGGACACGCCGCTGTTGGCCACCACGGCCGGATAGCGCTTCGTGATGCCCGCCAGCTGCAGGCGCGGCACCGGCGCCGCGGCGGCGGGGGAGGTGTGGGAGGAATTCATGCGGGCGATTGTCTCTTGATTTTCAAAGGGGGTTGGGCACGAAACCGGAATGCTGCGCACGTCCTTCATGCGTTGGCCGCTATGCTTTTCGTAGCGATGCTGCCACGGTGCGCACGCTGTCGCGCAGCCACATGGCGGCGGCCGAATGGTGGGTGCGGGCATGCCACAGCTGGTAGTACATCAGGCGCGGGAAGGGCACCGGGCACGGCAGCACGGTGAGCGGCAGGCGGTCGGTGAAGCGTTCGCAGAACTGCCGCCCCGTGGTGAGCACCAGCAGGCTGGCGGCGACCATCTCCGGGATCAGGCTGAAATGGGCGCAGCGCGCGGTCACGCGGCGCTGCAGGCCCAGGGAGTCGAGGTGCGCATCGATCACGCCGCGCGCGCCGGGGTGG
>NZ_BAAJYS010000770.1:0-969 GCF_057543315.1 Acidovorax sp. KPB24-07 | reverse complement strand
AGCCGAGGTGGTGCGCCCCACTTCGCTGGAGGGCCTGGAGCGCGCGCTGTGCCAGCGCGCCGAGGGCCCGCGGTGCACCGACGACGCACCGCGCGTGATCGTGCTGGACCGCCTGTTCGACTTCCGGGGGTCGCTGCAGGCCAACGGCTCCGCCACCACCACCGAGGCCGGGTGCCTGGCCTTCGCCTGCCGGGGCACCCCGCCGGGCCAGGGAGGCCAATGGGGCCTGAACGTCGCCCACTTCTGCGACGGCCGCCCGGCCGCCCTGGTGACCTACGACAACGCCGGGCGCCGCCCGCTGCCCGTGGGCTCCAACAAGACCCTCGTCGGCGTCGGCCGCAACGCCGGCATCCAGGGCCGGGGCCTGCGCATCGGCGACGGCAACCGCAACGTCATCGTCCAGAACATCCGCATCACCGACATCAACCCGGGCGTCGTCTGGGGCGGCGATGCGCTGACCATCGACGGCGCCGACGGCGTGTGGGTGGACCACAACCTGTTCGCGCGCATCGGCCGCCAGATGGTGGTGACGGGCTTTGGCAGCGCCGCGCACGTCACCCTGTCCGGCAACGAATTCGATGGGCGCACCGGCCAGTCGGCCACCTGCGACGGCCACCACTACTGGCTGTGGCTGTTCCTGGGCGCGCAGGACACGATCACCGTGGCCCGCAACTACGTGCACGACACCTCGGGCCGCGGGCCGCATGCGGGCGGCATGAAGAACGCCACCGTGGCCGCGCACCTGGTCAACAACTATTTCGAGAACCTCAGCGGCGAAGGCGCGGCCATGCCCCTGACGGCCACGGCCCGCCTGTTGATGGAGGGCAACCATTTCGACCATGTGACCCGGCCCGTGTACCGCTACCCGCACGCGCCCGGCCCGGGCCCGGCCTTCGCCCCGTTCGCCGGGCAGGCCGACCCGCCCGATGGCCTGTGCCGCCAGGCCATCGGCCGGGACTGCGTGCCCAA